>JBEKVL010000122.1:0-11617 GCA_049514055.1 Tepidisphaeraceae bacterium
TGCGACCGCCGACGCGGCCAGTTCCTCGTTCACGGGGATCAGGAACCGCTCGCCGGACTTGTCGATGACCACGCGCTCGTCCATCAGCACATATTCCTGGAGCGCGCCTTCGAAGTTGTAGCCGAATGCCGAAGCCGACCCGGCCGTGGGCAGGTCGCGGTAGTCGGTCTGCACGAGGCAGCGTTCGCCGACTTTGTGTTGCTTTACCTTCTTGCCGACAGCGACGATGCGGCAGGTGACCTCGTGGCCGGGCACGGTGGGCTTGGAACCGGGGACGTAGTTGGGCATCTCGGCCAGGGCGTCGGCGTCGAGGCCTTTGAGGACGATGCTCTTGCGGGGGTGCTGGTCAAACTGCTTGAGGAGTTTCAGGTCGGAGAAGCAGAGGCCGACGCACTCGACCTTGGCCAGCACCTGGTGCGGGCCGGGTTTGAAGACTTCCTTGGCCGGGTTGAGCTTGAGCTGGCTCGGGCCGACGAGTTGCACGGCGTATTGGGTTTCGGGGAGTTTTAGTTTTGCCATAATACATTCCTTGATTTTGCGGCATGAGGCCGCGTCCGCTGAAGCGGACCCTACGGGTGCTTGTCTGGGTGCCACGGCTTGTCTACTGCAAGCCGTGTTTCGCGGTCACGCAGGCATGGCTTGCAGTAGACAAGCCGTGGCACCCACATTGTCATCATGCCAACATAACTTGCCCGCCGGTCACGGGCCGTGGTGCAGCCGCGGTTCATCGGAACCTTGGCCTCGTAGAATCGCTTGACGTCCTGGATCGTTTTCGCGCCCGGCACCTTGCCGCTGCGGAGGTATTGTGCGAACAGGCCGTTCCGCGGGTCGGACCAGAGCGGGCCGTCGAAGAAATTGCCGGGGCAGATGGCGTTGACCTTGATGCCGTCCTCGACGAGTTCGAGCGCGAATGACTGGGTCAGGCCGATGCCGCCGAACTTGCTGCCGGCGTAGGCGCCGTTGCGATTGGAGCCTTCCAGGCCGGATTTGGAGTTGATCTGGATGATGTCGGAGGAGTAGTCAGGTTTGGCCAGGTGCTGAGTGGCCATGATCGGGGCGGTCTTCTGCACGCAGACGAAATATCCCTTGTAGTTCACGGCCGTGACGAAGTCGAAGTCCTTCTCCGGCTGCGTCTTGACGCTGCCGGCCTTGAGTACGCCGGCGTTGGAGATCAGCACGTCGAACCCGCCGAAGCGGCGCACGACCTGGTAAACGGCCTCTTCAACCGATGCGCCATCGGCGACATTGACCGCCAGGCCGATCGCCCGGGGCTTGTTGAGCTTGGCGTTGATCTGATCGGCGGCCGCCTGCGCGCCCTGGGCGTTGACGTCGGTAAGCACGACGGTCGCGCCTTGCGCGATCAGATCCTGCGAAATCTCCAGCCCGAAACCCTGGGCCGCGCCCGTGACGATGGCGACTTTTCCCGCCACGCGCCCGCCCGCGCGCCCGGCCGCGGCGACGCCCTTGCGATAGGACTCAACCTCCCAGTCCTCGATGAACTTCCGCATGCCATCGTCCATGTAGCGGACGCCGCCGAGCTTACGGGCACCGGCCATCACCTTGATGACGTCGGTGTAGACCAGGCGTACGGTATCGGCGGCGGCGAAATCATCGCCGGCGGAGAACATGCCCAGGCCCTTGACGAGAATGACGTGCGGGGCCGAGCCGGTCTTCTTTGTGTGTGCTTCAATCGCCTGGCGAAGCTGTTCGACGAGCGTGGTCGCAGTGGCATCGGCGGCAGGCTCGACCCACAGCGGGAACGATTTGCAGTAGACGATCTGGTCGGGCGTGAGTGGGCCGGCGGTGGCGACGGTCTTGCCCTCCGCGCCGCCGACGAGGTCCATAACCGCCGGTTCATCGGAGAAGGTGACGATTTTGAGATTCTCGCCAGTCGCCAGCAGGCCGCGGAGTGCCGGGCCGATGATATTGATGAGGCTGCGGGCGGCCGCGGGTTCGACCTTTGTGACCGGGCCGTAAGCCGGTGCAGTGCCGGCGGCCGCGAGTTGTTTGTGCAGCGTCTCGACGAGCCAGTCGGTGTGGTTGCGGATTTCTTCGGGCGTGTCGCCGCAGATGACCAGGCCGTGGTTCTGCATGAAGATGGCCCGCGGGCAATCGCGGCCGGTGGCTTTCTTGAAATCGGCCAGCGACTGGCGGAGCGTCTGCGAGAGGATGTAGCCCGGATCAACCTCGGGGATCCAGACCACATCCTTGGCAAGTTGCTTGGCCAGTTCCGGTCCCTTGGCGCAACAGGTGACCATGTTCACCAGCGTGCTGTGCGTGTGGACGACGTACTGCCGTGGCATGAGATGGTGCAGTAGGGCTTCGACGCTCGGCCGCTGGTTCTTTCCCGGGTGAATCCGCGCAGCCAGCGTGGCGGCCTTGAACTCTTCCTCTCGCTTCGTGCGATCGGTGGAGAGCGTGCTGTTCAACAGGGCTTCGAGTTTGTTTCGGTCCATCTCGACGAATCCGTCCACCGGAATCGTCGCCAGGGCGTGACCGCTGCCTTTGACGAACAGCCGGTCGCCGACCTTGGCAGACGTGTTGCCGCCGCCGGCGATGACGAATTCCGGATCGGCCCCGTAGAAGCGGGAGAGCTTAACGAGAACATCCATGGGGGTGTCAGACTTGGAGAAAGTGGGCCAATTGGAAGACATAGTTGTTAGTTGCCAGTTGTTAGTTGCCAGTCGATTCACAATACCCTTGAACCATTGAACCCTTGAACCAGATTCAAGTTGTCATTTTCGTTCCATATATCGCCGGATCACTGCGCCGCCCAGCGATTTGAACGCCGCGATGCGAGTCGTGGTGTTCGGGTATTTCGGATTGGGCTTGCCTTGGGCATCGACGAAACCGCACTCGCCGTGCAGCGTGAGGAACTGGTGGGCGGCCACCACGCAGGCACCTTCCCAGAAGATTTCCTTTACGTCATCGGGGACGGGGACGCCCTTCAAGCACGCCGGCTCGATGGGGAGCAGGTCAAGCGTGTTGTGTTCGGTGCCGGCGGTAACGACCAGTCCGGCCGCCCGCATCGCCTTGACATATTTGCTCAACACCTCGGGGGTGTTGCGGATCGGGATGAATTCGGCGGCAAGGAACCCGCGACCTTTGATGTTCGCGATCAACCGTTCCACCGGTTCCTCGAAGGGGCAGATCGGGCTGGTGCCGTCGGCCAGCGTCGGATAGGCCGGGATGCCGCCGAGTTCGAGAATCAGCCGGAATGCCTGATCGAAGTCGACGAAGGTTTCAGCCACGTAGGCGGGCTTGCCGGTCTTCATGAGCTGGGCGCGAATCTCGTTCTGAATCTTTACGGCCTCTTCGGGGCCGAATTTCGGGGCGGTTGTGAGGCCGAATGCCTTGGTGAGTTTCTCGATACGCTGACCGGCCGGGATCTTCGCGAAGATCGCTTCCTGGAATGCCTGGCAGACGTGGCGTTCTTGCAGATAGATGCGCTCGCGCGGGCAGCCGTGCCGCTTGGCGACCATGTCGATCACGTCGGATTCGGTCAGGTTGATCGGCAACCCGCGCTGGGCGAGCACCTCGGCCAGTTTGCGGATCACGTCGCGCATTCGCGTGGTGTCGCTCTTGCGGATGATGCCGATCAGCTTGTTGGCCTCGGCGTTGAACGGGGCGAAACGCGTGATCCCTTTGCCGCAGATGTACATCTTGCCGGGGTTGCCCGGGTCGTTGATCTTGACGCCGTCCTTCACGAGATCGTCGATCAGGCAAATGATTTCCAGCCCGAAAAGCGGGAAGATGCCGGCCTTGCGCGCGCCCGCGACGAAGTCGCCGTAGACGTCGTAGTCGTAGTAGTTGCTGACGCCGAGCACGCCAATTCCCTGTGCGGCCGCCAACTCGATCGCCTGTGCGACGGTGTTAAACGCCGAAAAATTCGGCGGCAGGTGGATGTGGCTGTTCACCTTCAACTGCGTCGAAGGAGCGTATCCCTTGCGAACGCTGTTCTCCAACTCCGACGGAGTTCCCAGGCTCTTCAGAAACGCGAGTGCTTCGGTGACACCTTGCGACATAGTTCTCTTCCTAAGTAGGGTGGGCACTGCCCACCATCTGCCAATGGCGAAGAGGTGGGCAGTGCCCACCCTACATGACTCCGGCCGCCACACGCAACATCTTCTTCGGCGGCAGATGCAGGCCCATCGCCAGGGCATCCTCGGCCGCTTCCTTGATCGATTCGCTGATCGTCGGATGCGCGAAAACCGTGTCCGCGACATCCTGCACGTTCACCTTCTGTTGCAGCAACGCCCCGGCCGCGGCGATGCACTCGGTGACGTTGTGCCCGATCATGTGTACGCCCAGCAATTGGCCGGTCTCGCGATGCCGCACGACCTTGGCGAAACCATCATTATCGTTGACCGCGAGCGCTTTGCCCAGATGCGACAGCGGGAAGTTTCCAACCGACACCGGCATGCCCTTGGCCCGGGCTTCCTCGGCCGTCAAACCCACCGTGCCCACCTCGGGGAATGTGTAAACAGCGTTGGGGATCGGAGCATGAAACTCATGCCCCTGTCCCAGCGCGTTCTCGACGGCCGTCACGCCGTGGGCGGAAGCCGCGTGCGCCAGCAGACACCGCCCATTGGCATCGCCAATGCAGTAGTAATTCTTGACCGGCGTCTCCATGCGATCGTTCACGCGGACAAAGCCGCGGTCGCTGGCGATGCCGACGCTTTCGAGCCCGATATCTGTTGTGTTCGGCCGTCGCCCCGTCGCGACCAGCACGCGATCCACGTCGATGCTCTGCCCGTCGCCGAGTTTGGCGATCGCGCCCGATCCACCCAGCGCCAGGCTCTCGATCTTCACGCCAACCAGTACCTTAATGCCGCGCGCAGTGAATATCTTGTTCAGCACCTGCGCGATCTGGCCATCCAGATTCGGCAGTATCTGTGGCAGCATTTCCACGACCGTGACTTCCACGCCCAATGCCTGCATCATGCATGCAAACTCACACCCGATCACGCCGCCGCCCACGATCAGCAGTTTCCTGGGGAGTGTCTTCCAATGTAGCGCCTCGTCGCTGGTGCAGACGATGTTCGCATCCGTCGGCCAGCCGGGTATGCGCGAGGGAACGGAACCCACCGCGAGAATGACCTTGTCGGCCGTGAACTCTTCCGCCGCTCCGGCCGCCTTGGTAACTGCGATCTTGCCCGTGCCGGCCAGCGCCGCCCGTCCCTGATAGATCGTCACCTTCCGCGCTCCCAGCAGCCCCTTGATGCCCGTGCGCAGCGTCTGGATCACCTTGTCCTTGCGCGACTGAATCTTCGCCCAGTTCACGGTTGTCCCGGCCGGCACGTCGATCCCCATCTCGGCCGCGTGCTGCACATGATGCATTAACTCGGCCGACCCAAGCAGCGCCTTGGACGGAATGCACCCATAGTTCAGGCACGTCCCGCCCAGGTGTTCCTTCTCAACAATCGCCACGCTCGCCCCTAGTTGCGCCGCCTTCAGCGCCGCCACATATCCGCCGGGTCCGGCTCCGAGAACCGCAATCGTATGATGTTTGCTCATGATGCACTCTTGTCAGTCGGCCGTGGATTTACCAGAACTCTCGTGGCATGGGCGTCTCGCCCACGCGTTTCTGCATCTCTTCTCGTCTTCGCGGCTCATTTGCCGTGGGCACATTTTCCGCGTCCGTTGAAGCGGACCCTACGTAGACTGGCGGCACGGGGTTGTCTTTGCCTACGCGATCAACTGAATCGGATTCTCCAGCAGCGTCTTCAGCTTCGCCATGAATTGCGCGCCCAGCGTGCCATCGATCAGCCGATGGTCGGAACTGAGCGTGATATTCATCGTCTGCCCGGCCTTGATCGCGCCGTCTTTCACGATCACGTCTTCCCGCACCGAACTGACGGCCAGGATCGCCGCCTCGGGCGGATTGACGATCGCCACAAACTCGTCCACGCCGAACATGCCCAGGTTGGAGATGGTGAAGATCCCCATGCCCATGTTCTCGATCTTGCCCGCGCGGGCCTGATTGGCCAGCCGCTTGGTCTCGGCGCTGAGTTGCTCCAGCGTGAACTTCTCGGCGTTCATCACCACCGGCACCACAAGCCCGTCGTCCATGCCCACGGCCATGCCGATGTTTGCGCCGGGGAATTCGAGAATTGTCTCTCCATCCACCCGGCTGTGCATGGCCGGGAACTCCATGATCGCCCTGGCGCAAGCCATTACGATCACGTCGTTGACGCTACATCCAAACTTGGCCTTCTGGCTCTTGTAGAAACTCATCAGCTGCCCGGCGTTGATCCGGCTGCTGATATACCAGTGCGGAATTGTCGTCTTGGAAAGGGTCAGGTTGCGGGCGATGGCCTTCCTCATGCCGCTCATACGCTTGCGAACGACGCCGGCCGGCAGTTCGCCCTGTGGTACTTTGGCGGCACGGGCTTCCAGCCCGTGGTGTCGGTACTCCGACACATCTCCGGCCCCAGACGCAGCCGAAGCGAGAACATCGGTTGAAAGTATTCTACCGCCCGGACCGGAGCCTTGGGCCACGGTTGCAAGGTCCACGCCGCGTTCGCTCGCGATCTTGCGGGCGGCCGGTGATGCCTTCACCCGTCCCGATTCGGTGGTCGCGGCCACGGTCGACACGGTTGTCGCCGGCTTCTCGGCCACCGCCGCTGGAGCCGCGCTCGCCGTCACCGATGCCGCGCCTCCGCCCTGGGCCGCGATGAACGCATCCATATCGGCGTCGTTATCCGCCAGATAGGCCACCGGCAGCAGCACTGCGCTATTGCCGCCGTCGGCCACCACAATGCGGGACAGGCGTCCGGCGTCCGGGGCTTCGACCTCCATCGTCGCCTTGTCGGTTTCGATCTCGAAGATGATGTCGCCCTTCTTGATGGCCGCCCCGGGTTTGACGTGCCACTTGACGATCACGCCTTCTTCCATGCTCTGCCCGGCCTTGGGCATGAGAATCGGTATCACCTTGCCTGCGATATTCGTATTGGACATGGGATTGGCCTTGGGATTGGTGCCCTCACTTGCGGGCTTGGTTGTCTGGATTCCACCGGTGGGGACACCAGTGGCATTGTCGATGATGGCCAGCGGCGCGCCAATCGGAATCGTCTTCCCGGCCGCTGCCAGCACGTCCTTGAGCGTGCCATCAACCGCCGACTCAATCTCGACCAGCCCATCGTCGGTCTCAACTTCCAGCAAAACCTCGCCTTTGTTGACGGCATCCCCAGCCTTCTTGCGCCAGCGAAGAACCGTGGCGTTCGATGCGGATTTGCCTGCCTGCGGCAATGTCAGCGTTGGCATAATACATCCGTTCCTGATTGAACTTGCTACCAGAAGTGAAATAGTTTCGTCAAAAAAAATGATAAGTCAAGCAGATTTATTGCAAAACTGGTTGATTTCTCCGTCAGAATCGGGTTTACTATGGTTGGTCCTGTTCGGAGTTCACGCTTTAGCGTGTCCGTTCGGCAGGAACACGCTAAAGCGTGAACTCCGAACCTGAACTCCGAACGTAACCGGAAACCGCCATGAACTCGTCCCGTCAACGTCGCGAGCAGATACTCGCGGCCATCTTCGAGAAACGACACGTCACCGCCAGAGATCTGGCGGCCCAGATCGCCGTTTCCGAGGCCACCGTCCGCCGGGATCTCAAAGCCATGGCCGACACCGGACAAGTCGAACTCGTCTACGGGGGTGCCACGCTTCGCCGCCCTTCCGATTACTCCTTCCGCTCCAAAGGCGAACGCAACGTCGAGGCCAAGCGGGTCATCGGCCGACTCGCGGCGGACCTCGTTGCCGACGATGAGCAGATCTTTCTCGATTCCGGCACCACCTGTTTCGAGATGATCCCCTTTCTGAAAACCCGCCGACAGTTGTCCATCATCTGCACCTCTGCACGCCTGGCGCTCGAACTCGACACGCCAGGCATTTCCGTCATCCTTCTCGGCGGCCAGTATCGCCCCGACCGCATGGACACCGTCGGCCCGCTGGCCACCGCCACGCTCGAACAACTTCGCGGCTACATCTGCTTTATCGGCGCCGACGGGCTCGACCGCGATTTCGGCCCGGCCGCCGTGGACATCGAAAGCGCTGACCTCAACCGCCGCGCCGTCCGCAATTCACGCCAGACCGTGTTGCTTGTCGACCACACCAAATTCTCCGCCGCCTCGCTGTTCAAGGTGGTGGAGTGGGCTTCCGTCTCCCGGCTCGTGACCGACCGTGCCCCTACGCCGGAGTGGATGGATTTTCTGAGTGCCCGGGGCATTCAAGTTGACTTTCCAGAGGAATCATAAGGAGTTCGCACATGCCTAAGAGTCTGATGATCGATCCCGTCAAGAAACGCTTGCCCGGCCAGCTCGAATTCGCGCCGATTCCGCTGAACCAGTACAAGAAGACCATCCACGAAGAGTTCGCCTCCAAGCGCTTTTCCAAGGCCGACCTGCTGCGCATCCAGCGCGACATGGAAATCATCCGCGCCTTCGAGAACATGCTCAACGAGATCAAACTCCGCGGCAGCTTCCAGGGCATCGAATACAACCACCGTGGCCCGGCGCACCTCTCCATCGGCCAGGAAGCGTCGGCCGTCGGTCAGGCCTATCTCCTGGGCGTCGATGACCACATCTACGGGTCGCACCGCAGCCACGGCGACATCCTCGCCAAGGGGCTCTCCGCCATCGCCAAGCTGTCGGACGAAGCCCTGCTCAAGATCATGTCCAGCTATTTCGGCGGCGACACCTTCCGCGTCGTTGAGAAGGATGCGGCCGGGCCGACGCAGGAGCTCGCCATGGACTTCCTCGTCTACGGCGCGCTGGCCGAGATCTTCGCCAAGGACTACGGCTTCAACCGCGGCCTGGGCGGCTCGATGCACGCGTTCTTCCCGCCGTTCGGCGTCATGCCCAACAACGCCATCGTCGGCGGCTCGGGCGATATCTCCGTCGGCGCTGCATTGTTCAAGCATGTCAACAAAAAGCCTGGAATCGTCATCGCCAACATCGGCGACGCCTCGCTCGGCTGCGGGCCGGTCTGGGAAGGCATCTGCTTTGCCACCATGGACCAGTTCAAGACGCTCTGGGATGAAAACCATCGCGGCGGCCTGCCTCTCATCATCAACTTCGTCAACAACTTCTACGGCATGGGCGGCCAGCCCGTCGGCGAAACCATGGGCTTCAAAGTGCTCGCCCGCCTCGGCGCCGGCGTCAATCCCGAACAGATGCACGCCGAGCGCGTTGACGGCTACAACCCGCTGGCCGTCATCGACGCCATCGGCCGCAAGAAGAAGATCATCGAGGATCGCAACGGGCCGGTCCTGCTCGACACCGTCACCTATCGCTTCTCCGGCCACTCGCCGTCCGATGCCTCCAGCTATCGCGAGAAGGCCGAGGTTGAGGCCTGGCAGAAGCACGACTCGCTCGTCTCCTTCGCCCAGGAACTTGTGGATGCGAAAATCTGCACGCGCGCCGAGATCGATCAGATTCACGCCCAGGCCGAGGCCTTGATCCTCAAGGCATTCAAGAAGGCCGTGGACATGAAGATCAGCCCGCGCAGCGATCTCAAGCTGAAAAACTGCATCCTCGAGCGCACCATGTTCTCCAACCAGAAGGTCGAGTCCATGGACCCCGGCCGCAAGCCGGACGTGCTGCTGACCAGGGAAGAGAACCCGCGCGTCAAGCAGCTTGCCCAGCGCAGCCGCTCCGCGTTTGACGACAAGGGCGCCAAGCTGCCCAAGAGCAAGTGCGTCGGCATCCGTGATGCCCTCTTCGAAGCCATCCTCGACCGCTTCTATGTCGATCCCACACTCGTTGCCTACGGCGAGGAAAACCGTGACTGGGGCGGCGCGTTCGCTGTCTATCGCGGCCTGACCGAAGCCCTCCCATACCACCGCCTCTTCAATTCGCCCATCAGCGAGGGCGCTATCGTCGGCACCGCCGTCGGCTACGCCCTCGAAGGCGGCCGGGCCCTCGTCGAACTGATGTACTGCGACTTCATGGGCCGGGCCGGCGATGAAATCTTCAACCAGCTTGCCAAGTGGCAATCCATGTCCGGCGGCCTGCTGAAGATGCCCGTCGTCCTTCGCGTCAGCGTCGGCTCCAAGTACGGCGCCCAGCACTCCCAGGACTGGTCCAGCATGTGTACCCACATTCCCGGCCTGAAGGTCGTCTTCCCGGCCACCCCGTACGACGCCAAGGGCCTGATGAACTCCGCCCTCGTCGGCACCGACCCGGTGATCTTCTTCGAGAGCCAGCGCATCTACGACGAGCCCGAGCAGTTCGTCAAAGGCGGCGTCCCGGCCGGCTACTACGAGGTTCCCATCGGCGAACCCGACATCAAGAAGCCCGGCAAGGATCTGTCGATTCTAACCATCGGCGCCACGCTCTATCGCGCCCTCGATGCCGCCAGGCAACTTGAAGAGAAGTGGGGCATCTCCTGCGAAGTGATCGACGCCCGCTCGATCGTGCCGTTCAACTACGCGAAAGTGATCGAGTCGGTCAAAAAGACCCGCAAGATTCTGCTCGCCTCCGACGCCTGCGAACGCGGCAGCGCCTTGCAGACCATGGCCGCCAGGATCACCCAGTTCGCCTTCGACGAACTCGACGCCCCGCCGGTGGTTGTGGGCGCCCGCAACTGGATCACCCCCGCCGACGAAGTCGAGGACGCCTTCTTCCCCTTCGTCGTCGACATCATCGACGCCGTCCACGAACACATCCTGCCGCTCAAGGGCTACACCGTCACTCGCGACTGCTCGAATGCCGATCAGTTGCGGAGGAATGCAGAAGGCATCTGATCAAGTGGTGTCGGTGCCCTCACCGGTAACGGTCTGAGCGTGCGTCTCGTTCGTGGCGACCATCCGCCTCTCAATCGAACCCCGCTGCCCGGGAAGGAAAGTGGGGTTCTTCGTCGTCCCGCCATCAGGTGGTTTGGAGCAAGGCTCGTGGCGCACGGCGATCCGATATTCAGTTCTGCGACATTGGCTAATGACGTTACGGTCCATAAACGCGCCACGACAACATGAGGGGCTGGACGGATGACACAATGCATTGTTGACAACCAATGACCTCAATTGTGGTAGTTGCATGTGAGGTAGCGGATGGAACATTTGCATCCGAAGGCAGTCATACGGGCGCGCAGTGATTGGCAGATCACCGTTCGCCGCGTACGTGGACCACATTCTCGCCCACGCACGCCCGATGATTCGCCTCGACCCTTGCAAGAAACAGGGCGCGCAGCAGCGTAGCTGGTTTGGCGGCACCCCATGCTTGCCGCCGGATATCCAGTGGCCGGTTTGGGATCCAACGGTGCCGGTCACGCAATGGATAGAGAAGGCCGAACGCAGACTGGCTGCCTACGAGCCACGGCAACCCCGTCCGGGGTCGGTCATTGGACCTCACGATCCGCGACCGTCCATGCGGAAGTGGATTGACCGCATGCGATCTCATCTCCAGCGCGTCCCTCGGTTTCTGAATCTTTTGGCTCAGATCAATTTAGCGGATGCCAGGGATGCAGTCGATTTCGTTGACCTGCCCCGTCGTGGCACACTCTGGTTCTTCCAAGATGTGGACCTCTATTTCCCAACTCATCCTGAGAGTTGGCGCGTGATCTATCGCGAGACGGATGCCGACAACCTGCGTGAATTGGCGGTTCCACCAGGGTTCACGCT
>JBEKVL010000123.1:0-10922 GCA_049514055.1 Tepidisphaeraceae bacterium
ATGCCCTCGCCCAAGGCCGGCACCGTCACCGCCGACATCCAGACGGCCATCAAGGAATACGCGGCCGGCAAGATCGAGTTCCGCAACGACACCGGCGGCAACATCCACTGCGTCGTCGGCAAACTGAGCTTCGACAAGCCGAAACTCGTGGACAACATCAACGCCATGGTCGGCCATCTGCGCAAGCTCAAGCCCCAGACCGCCAAGGGCACCTTCTTCAAGAAGGCCGTCATCAAGGCCACCATGACCCCAGCCGTTGTTCTGGAGATCCACCCATAAGGTTCTGTCCGTCGCACGGACAATTCAAGCAGGAACGGACAGGTACGCAAATGAGCAAATACGTCAAGAACCTCATCATCAAGGACATCACCCATCGGTTCGCCGAAATCGACGGCGTGGCCGTGATCAACCCCCGCGGCATCGACGCCACCAAGAACAACGGCATCCGCCGCCGCCTCCGGGCCAAGGGCGTGCGCATGACCGTCGTCAAGAACTCGCTGGCCAGGCGGGCGCTGGGCGAGAGCAAGATCAAGGGTTTCGAGTCGCTGCTCGACGGCCCCAGCGCCGTGATCTACGGCAAGGCCTCGATCTCCACGATCGCCCGCCTTCTGCTGGATGAGAAGAAGACCGACGACAAGATCGAACTGCGCGGCATCTTCTTCGACGGCGAGGTCTACCAGGGCGAGGCCGGCATCAAGAAGGTCAGCACCTTCCCGACCCGTGAAGAGGGCATCGGCAACATCGTCGCCCTGACCCTGTCGCCCGGCCGCAATCTCGGAGGCATTCTCAACGGCCAGGCCGGCAAGATCGGTTCGCTCATCAAGGCCGTCGAAGAAGCAGCCAAGGCAAAAGAAGCCGCCGTCCCGGCGGCCCCCGCCGCCGAAGCCGCCCCGGCGGCCGTTTGAAGTGCGTAGGGTCCGCATTGCGGATCGTGTGTGTGAAAATGTAATGGTCCGCAGTGCGGACCCTGCAGATCGTCCGACGGAGCTGACAGCCCCTTTCAGGTTAAACCGACTCAATGTGAGTCGAGCTCTCAGCCGGGACACCCTCACTGGCAATCAGGCGCCCATCGGCGCCGCCTGTGAGATTCGACACGGAACGGGACACGAAACGTCCAAAGGAATCATCATGGCAGAAGTTGACATCAAGCAGCTCGGCGACAGCATCGCCAATCTCAGTCTCAAGCAGGCCGTTGAACTCGCGGCCTACCTGAAGGACACCTACAAGATCGAGCCGGCGGCCGTCGCCGCAGCCGCCGGCCCTGCCGCCGCTGCCGCCCCGGCCGAGAAGGCCGAAGAGAAGACCACTTTCGATGTGGTTCTCAAATCAGTTGGTGACAAGAAGATACAAGTCATCAAGGTCGTCCGCGAAGCCACCGGTCTGGGCTTGAAGGAAGCCAAGGACCTCGTCGAAGGCGCCCCCAAGGTCATCAAGGAATCCTTGCCGAAAGCGGACGCTGACAAACTGAAGAAAGCCTTGGAAGATCAGGGTGGCACGGTTGAGCTCAAGTAGCCTCAGAATAAAGAGTTACATCGGCATATACTGGCGAAGCCTGCGGGAAACCGTGGGCTTCGCCCATCTGGAGTTTCTTCAATAATGCGCTTGACATGAGGACGCTTGTAGCTATCCTCTTAGATCGCCAGTTGACCTGCGCAAGAACACAGTTTGTATGAGTTTTCAGGATCTCCCCCGAGCCAAGGTGAGGGGGTGAGGTTCTGGAATTGTTTTTGCGCTTGTGGAATGTTCAGGTTCGTTTATAATCAAAAGTTTCTCGCTCTTATCGGGTCCGCATGGAACCCCGGTAACTCAGGCCGCTTAGAGGAATGTTCGTCTTGGCGGCTATTTTTGTCGGTGCGGCGAATACGGTTCGAGTTCAGTCGGTCGCCGCGCCTGGTGAATGGGACTTGACCGACGGTGGAATGCGGCCCGGGCCTTCCAGACCTTTGCCGCATTGAATAGGACCCTCTCCTGACGAAAGAAGGATTTGCTGATGCGAGCCCCTGAAGTCCGCGACTTTAGCAAGCGCGGAGACGCGCTGCCGATTCCGAATCTGATCGACATCCAGATCGAGTCTTACCAGCGATTCCTCCAGAAGGAAATCGATCCGGCCAAGCGGAAGAACGAAGGCCTCGAAGCCCTGCTTCGCGAAGTCTTCCCGATTGAGTCGTATGACGGCAATCTGAAGCTCGAGTACCTCAGCTACGAGCTTTCGGAGGCCCGCTACACTCCGGACGAGTGCCGCGCGCTCCGGTTGACCTACGGCATGCCCTTTCGCATCCGCGTCGGCCTCAAGCGCAAGGACAAGGCCGAGGTCCTCGAAGACTCGATCTACCTTGGCGAAGTCCCGATCATGATCGGCGGTGGCGAGTTCATCATCAACGGCGCCGAGCGCGTGATCGTCAGCCAGCTTCACCGCTCTCCTGGCGTCGACTTCCTCGTCGAAGTCAAGGAAGGCGACCGCCCGCTGCACGGCTGCCGCATCATTCCCGAGCGCGGCTCGTGGATCGAGTGCTCAGTCACCAAGAAAGACGTGCTGGCCGTCCGCATCGACCAGTCCTCCAAGATTCCGGCCACGACTTTCCTGCGCGCCTTGGACGCCAAGTACGGCACGACCGACGGCATCATCCGCGAGTTCTACAACGTCGAAGTCCTCAAGGTCAACCAGGTCCAGGCCAGCCACTACGCCTCGCTGCCCATCATCGACGCCGAATCCGGCGAAGAAATCGTCCCCGCCGGCGGCCTGATCGGCGAAGCGCTGGCCAAGGTCCAGTCGTCCAGCCTCAAGACCATCGAGGTCGTGACCAAGGTTTCCGACCCGCTTATCCTGAACACCCTGGCCGAGGATACCGCCAAGTCGCATGAGGAAGCCCTCATGAAGATCTACGCGCGGCTGCGTCCAGGCAACCCGCCGCAACTCGACAAGGCCAAGACCCTGTTCCAGGAGAAGTTCTTCGACGACAACCGCTATCGCCTGGGCCGGGTCGGCCGGTTCCGCATCAACCGCAAGTTCGACCAGAACGTTCCCGAGTCCGTGATGACCCTCCGCTCGGAGGACTTCGTCAATTCGCTCAAGTACATGTTCAAACTGCGCAGCGGCGAGGGCTACATCGACGATATCGACCATTTGGGCAACCGCCGGCTGCGGACCATCGACGAACTGGCCAGCGAAGAACTCCGCAAGGGTTTCCTCAAGCTCCGCCGCACCGTGCAGGAGCGCATGAGCCTCAAGGACCCCAACGAGCTCGAGCGCATCGCCGAGCTGGTGAACTCCAAGAGCATCTCCAGCGCCATCGACTTCTTCTTCGGCCGCGGCGAACTGTCGCAGGTTGTCGACCAGACCAACCCGCTGTCGCAACTCACACACGAACGCCGTCTGTCGGCCCTGGGTCCCGGCGGCCTCAACCGCAAGCGCGCGGGTTTTGAAGTGCGTGACGTGCATATCTCGCACTATGGCCGCATCTGCCCGATCGAGACTCCTGAAGGCACGAACATCGGCCTGATCGCCTCGCTGGCCATCTATGCCGACATCGACGATTACGGCTTCCTGATCACGCCCTACCGGGTGGTGAAGGATGGCAAGGCCGTCGATCAGCACAAGTACCTTCGCGCCGACGAGGAAATGAAGTCGGTGCTGGCTCCGCCCGACGTGGTCGACCGCGAGGGGAACCTTTCCAAGGGCCTCGTGCTTGCCCGCGTGCAGGGCGACCTGTCCAGCGTGCCGTCCAAGGAAGTACAGTACATCGACATCAGCCCGCGACAGACCGTGTCCGTCTCGGCGGCCCTGATTCCGTTCCTCGAACACGACGACGCCAACCGCGCGCTGATGGGCTCGAACATGCAGCGACAGGCCGTCCCGCTGCTCATCACCGATCCGGCCGTGGTCTCCACGGGCATGGAAAAACCCGTGGCCCAGAACTCCGGCATGCTCGTTCGCGCGGAACGCGGCGGCGTGGTCACCTACGTCGACTGTCTCCGCATCCTCGTCGACAACGCCGACGAATACGTCCTCCGCAAGTTCCACGGGCTCAACGAGCGCACCTGCCTCAACCAGCGCCCCATCGTCAAGAAGGGCCAGCGCGTCAAGAAGGGCCAGATCATCGCGGACGGCCCGGCCACCCACATGGGCGAACTCGCCCTCGGCCGCAACGTGCTCGTGGCCTTCATGACCTATGATGGCTACAACTTCGAGGACGCCATCGTCATCAGCCAGCGGCTGGTGAAGGACGACGTCTTCACTTCGATTCACATCGAGGAATACGACGTGGAAATCCGCGAGACCAAGCTTGGCCGCGAGGAATTCACCCGCGACATCCCCAATGTGTCCGAGAAGGCCCTGGCCAACCTCGATGAGCTCGGTATCGTGCGCGTCGGCACCCGCGTGGGGTCCGGCGAGATCCTCGTGGGCAAGGTCGCGCCCAAGAGCAAGAGCGAACTGACGCCGGAAGAAAAGCTGCTGCACGCCATCTTCGGCCGCGCCGGCGAAGACGTGAAGAACGACTCCCTCGAGATGCCCGCCGGCGAAGAAGGCGTGGTCATCAATACCCAGCGATTCAGCCGCCGCATGCACATGTCGGACGAGCAGAAGAAGCAACTCAACAAGGAGATGGCGGCGTTCGAAAAGGACATGAACAGGAAGGCGATCGATATCTTCAAGCAGATGATCGCCGAGGTCAACGAAGTGACCGGCACGCCGATGGTGGACCCCAACACCCGCCAGAAAGTCGGCCAGTCGGACAACTTCGACATTCTGATGGAACAGATCGAGACCTTCTCTCTCGACTGGATCAAGGGCAACAAGGAGGCCCGCGAACAGGCGGAGAACACCTACTCGCGCTTCTGGCCCCGCGTGCAGGCCGTGAAGAAGGAGCGCGACCGCCGCCTGGAACATATGAAGCGCGGCGACGAACTGCCCTCGGGCGTGCTCGAGATGGTGAAGATCTACGTCGCCACCAAGCGCCAGTTGTCGGTCGGCGACAAGATGGCCGGCCGCCACGGCAACAAGGGTGTTATCGCCCGCATCGTGCCGGAAGAGGACATGCCGTTCCTGGACGATGGCACGCCGGTCGACATCGTGCTCAATCCGCTCGGCGTGCCCAGCCGCATGAATGTCGGGCAGATCCTCGAGACACACCTCGGCTGGGCGATGAAGGTGCTCGGCCAGCAGGCCGTCACGCCCGTTTTCGACGGCGGAACGGAAGACGAGATCTTCAAGTGCGTTGACGAGGCCAACAGCACGGTCAAACAGCGCCGCAAGGACCGCGAGAAGAACCGGCTGCCGATCGGCGACCGCGAACTCGACGTGGTCATGCCCTACGGGGGCAAGGTGCAGTTGTACGACGGCCGCACCGGCGAGTCCTTCGAGCAGAAGACAACCGTTGGCTACATCTACATGATGAAGCTGCATCACCTGGTGGACGACAAGATCCACGCCCGCGCGACCGGCCCGTACTCGCTCATTACCCAGCAGCCCCTGGGCGGCAAGGCCCGCACGGGCGGCCAGCGCTTCGGCGAGATGGAAGTGTGGGGCCTCGAGGCCTACGGCGCGGCTTACGTGCTGCAGGAACTGCTCACGGTCAAGAGCGACGACGTCGAAGGCCGGACCAAGATCTACGAGAGCATGGTCAAGGGCAACAACACCCTCGAGGCTGGCACGCCGGTCAGCTTCGACGTGCTCTGCAACGAAATCCGCGGGCTGGGCCTGAACATCCAGCTCGAGAAGAAGAAAGGCGCGGCGGCGGACGTGGATGAGGACATGATGTGACAGCCAACGGCAGGCGCGGAATATGACTTGGTCTGAGATCGGCAAGAATAATCTCCAGGCAGCGAAGCTCAACCTCGCGGGCCAGCCCCGTAGTGCCGCTTCGCGCGCGTATTATGCCGCCCATGTGGTGCTTGCGGAAAAGCTGGTGGCCAATGGATGTCCGTTGTCCCCTGGCAGGCAGACGCCGGCCCATGCCGCACAGGCAAGTTTGATTGGAAGGCATCTCGCCCACGAAGGGACGAAGGTTGTGCGGGAGCTTCGTGCTGTCATTCGCCGCTTGTACGCGCGACGAATTGACGCCGACTACAAGCGAAATGTCACGATGGATCGTTTACTGGCAATGGAATCGATTCGAGACGCTTCAACGCTGTTCCAGTTGCTGAAAGTGAGTTAGCCTCATGCAGCCAGTTGCGGACATCAAAACTCGACAGCAGATTGCCGACGAAGTCCAGAAGGCGTTGGATCGCCACCAGCCGCATGCCTACCGGATCAACGTTGATCGAGGCGCGATTCTGGAGGAAGACGAATGGTATCACATTGTGGTCACCACGGCGGACGATGTGCGCGACCGGGAGTTCTATCAGGCGATCGCGGAAGCCGAAGCGGAACTTCAGGATGAGCAGGGGCATCAGTATTTGCTGGTGCCCGCCGTAGCCGACTAGGCGGAGGGTGGCGCGGCTCACCCGGCAGTGATCACGGCTGCTAGGCGGAAATAACGCTCAGCATTCCGGAATTGTCAGCGAAAAAGTTTGCATTAGACAGAACATGGGCCACATGCCCGTGAATTTGAAGGAAAGAGAACGAACATGGCTGAAACCGTTTACGATCGAGTTAACGACTACGGTTCCGTTCGCATCCAGCTCGCGAGCCCGAACGACATCCGTTCGTGGTCTTTCGGCGAAGTGAAAAAGCCCGAGACCATCAATTACCGCACCTACCGTGCGGAGAAGGATGGTCTGTTCTGCGAGCGCATTTTCGGCCCCGAACGCGACTGGGAGTGCTCCTGCGGCAAGTACAAGGGCACCAAGTACAAGGGGATCATCTGCGACCGCTGCGGCGTCAAGGTGACCCACAGCCGCGTGCGCCGCAAGCGCATGGGCCACATCAACCTGGCCGCCCCCATCGTGCATATCTGGTTCTTCAAGGCCCTCCCCAGCCGCCTGGGCGCGATGCTGGATATGAAGACCAGCGACCTGGAGAAGGTGATCTACTTCCAGGACTACGTCGTCACCGACCCCGGCAAGACTCCGCTCAAAAAGAAGCAGATCATGACCGAGGACGAGTACCGGGCCGCCTACGAGAAATACAACGACGAATTCGACGGCGAGATGGGCGCCGAGGCGGTCAAGAAACTGCTCGGCGCCATCGACCTGCCCACCGAGGCCGCCAGGATCCGCGCCGACATCGAGAAGACCAACTCCAAGCAGAAGATCAAGGACCTCACCAAACGCCTGAAGATGGTCGAGGCCGTTCGCGGCTCTGAAAACAAGGCCGAGTGGATGGTCATGGACGTGATCCCCGTCATCCCGCCCGATCTGCGGCCCCTCGTCTTGCTCGAGAGCGGCAACTTCGCCACCTCCGACCTCAACGACCTCTACCGCCGCATCATCAACCGCAACAACCGCCTGAAGAAACTCGTCGACCTCAACGCCCCGGAAGTCATCATCCGCAACGAAAAGCGCATGCTCCAGCAGGCCGTCGATGCGCTGTTCGATAACGGCCGCTGCCGCCGTCCCGTGCTGGGCTCCAGCAACCGGCCGCTGAAGTCCCTGACCGACATGATCAAGGGCAAGCAGGGCCGCTTCCGCGAGAACCTGCTCGGCAAGCGCGTCGACTACTCCGCCCGCTCCGTCATCGTCGTCGGCCCGGAACTAAAGCTGCACCAGTGCGGCCTGCCCAAGAAGATCGCCCTCGAACTGTTCCAGCCGTTCATCATCCGCAAGCTCAAGGAACACGGCCTGGCCGACACCATCAAGTCCGCCAAGCGCATGCTCGAGCGCCGCGATCCCGAAGTCTGGGACATCCTGGAAGAAGTGATCTACCAGCATCCCGTCATGCTCAACCGCGCCCCCACGCTCCACCGCATGGGTATCCAGGCGTTCGAGCCGGTGCTGGTCGAAGGCAATGCCATCAAGATCCACCCGCTGGTCTGCAAGGGCTTCAACGCCGACTTCGACGGCGACCAGATGGCCGTGCATCTCCCGCTTTCCGTCGAGGCCCAGGCCGAGACCCACGTGCTCATGCTGGCGCCGAACAACATCTTCTCGCCGGCCAACGGCTCGCCGATCATTTCACCCAGCCAGGACATCGTGCTCGGCATCTACTACATCACCGTCGACCGCGAAGGCGACAAGGGCGAATACAGCCTGTTCAACTCCCCGCGCGAAGCCTTCCTGGCCTACGAACTCGGCAAGATTCGCACTCACTCCCGCGTCTTCGTCCGCATCACCAGCCGCAAATCCATCGTCGCCTCCGACAAGTCCAGCGCTGTTCCCATGAGCCAGGAGTCGTGGAGGCACTTTGAGGCCGAGCGAAAACGCCGCAACCCCGACTATCAGCCCCGGCCGATGCCCAGGGACTACAACGGTTGCGTGGTTCTCACCACCGTCGGCCGCTGCATCCTCAACGACCAGATCCCCGCGGAAATGCCGTTCTACAACTACGCCCTGGCATCCAGCGGCCAGTCCCGCGTCATCGCCGACTGCTACGCGCAACTCGGCCGCCCGGCCACCATCAAGTTGCTCGATGACTTGAAGGCTTGCGGGTTCAAGCGCTCCACGCTGGCCGCTCTTTCCTTCGGCATCACTGACATCCGCACGCCTGAATCCAAGCAGCGCATTCTCGACGAAGGCCAGAAGAAGGCCAACCAGATCGAGAAGAACTACCGCATGGGCGCCATCACCGATCAGGAACGCTACGCCCAGCTCATCGACCTCTGGGGCCACGCCCGCAAGCAGGTCACCGACGATCTCATGAAGGCACTCGAGGAGGACTACCGCGATGCCGACGGCAAACCCGTCCCGGTTCGGCATCCGGGAACGCTCCGCTATCTCAACCCCATCAACATGATGGCGGCGTCCAAGGCCCGAGGCTCGGTCGACCAGATGCGCCAGCTCGGCGGCATGCGCGGCCTGATGGCCAAGCCGTCCGGCGAGATCATCGAAACACCCATCAAGTCCAACTTCCGCGAAGGCCTGTCGGTGCTCGAATACTTCAGCTCCACCCACGGCGCCCGCAAGGGCCTGGCCGACACCGCCCTGAAGACCGCCGACTCCGGCTACCTGACCCGCAAGCTGGCCGACGTCGCCCAGAACGTCATCATCAACATCCTCGAATGCGGCACCATGAACGGCATCACCAAGAGCACGATCTACAAGGGCGAGACCGTCGAGGTCGAACTCAAGGACCTGATCATCGGCCGCATCGCCCGCGACACCGTCCGCAACCCCATCACCGACGAGGTCATCGTCGCGGAGAACCAGATCATCACCGGCACCATCGCCGACAAGCTCAAGGAACTCAAGCTCGAGTCCATCCGCGTGCGCTCCCCGCTCACCTGCGAGGCCTCCCGCGGCGTTTGCGCCCACTGCTACGGCGTGGACATGTCCACCAACAACCGCGTCGAGGAAGGCCTGGCCGTCGGCATCATCGCGGCCCAGTCCATCGGCGAGCCCGGCACGCAGCTTACCATGCGTACGTTCCACACGGGCGGCGTCGCTCTCCAGACCACCATGGAAACGGAGTATCACACCTCCGGCGGCGGCACCATCGAGCACCGCGACGTCAACGCCGTGATGGTCAGGGACGCCGAAGGTGTTTCACGCATGGTCGCCCTCAAGCGCAACGGCGAAATCGTCGTCCTCGACCCCAAGGGCCGCGAACTCGAGAAGTTCAAGGTGCCCTATGGCGCCACCATCACGGTCGCCAATGGCGAGAAGGTGAAGGCCCGCCAGACCCTGGTCCAGTGGGACCCGCACATTATGCCCATTCTGGCCGAACGCGACGGCGTCGTGAAGTACGAGGACATCGACGAAGGCGAAACCGTCCGCATCGAGGAGGAGCGCAAGGGCGCCGGCGGCAAGCCCGTCGTCATCGAACACAAGGGCGAACGCCATCCGCGCATCACCATCGTCGGCGAGGACGGCAAGATCCTCGACTACCAGAACCTGCCCGCCAAGGCCCGCATCGAAGTCACCAACGGCCAGCGCATCGAGGCCGGCCACATGCTCGCCCGTCTCCCCAAGGAAGCCGCGGGCACCATGGACATCACCGGCGGCCTGCCGCGCGTCACCGAGATCTTCGAGGCCCGCAAGCCCAAGGACCCGGCCGTGCTCGCCGAGATTTCCGGCACCGTCGAACTCCGCAACGACCGCCGCCGCGGCAAGATGACCATCATCATCCGCAACGAGACGGGCATGGAGAAGGAACACCACGTTCCCCAGGACAAGGAACTCCAGGTGCATGCAGGCGACTATGTCGAGGCCGGCGACCCGCTCATCCGCGGCCCGCTCATCCCGCACGACATCCTCCGCATCAAGGGCGAGGAGTCGCTCCACCAGTACATGCTCAACGAAGTGCAGAACGTGTACCGGTCGCAGGGTGTCAAGATCAACGACAAGCACATCGAGACCATCCTCTCGCAGATGCTCCGCAAGGTGAAGGTCGAGGATCCCGGCGATTCCAAGTTCCTCCCCGGCGAAGTCGTTGACAAGTTCCGCTTCCGCCAGCACAACGACCAGCTCGCCACCAGCGTCCGCATCGAGAAACCCGGCGACTCGGCCTTGAAGGAAGGCGACATCATCGGCCGCCAGGAGTTCCGCGACGCCAACGAGGCGCTCGAAGCCGCCGGCAAGGAACCGGCCAAGGGCAAGAAACCCAAGCCCGCCCGCGGCAAGACGCTTCTCCTTGGCATCACCAAGGCATCGCTCCAGTCCGAATCGTTTATCTCCGCCGCCAGCTTCCAGGAGACCACCAAGGTTCTCACCGAAGCCTCCCTCGCCGGCGCGGTCGATACGCTGGTCGGCCTCAAGGAAAACGTCATCCTCGGCCACCTGATCCCGGCCGGCACCGCCTTCGGGCCTTACATGAATCTCAAAGTCATGAAACTGGCCGCCCCGCCCGAGGACGAAGAGGTCCCGGCCGCCCCTGTCGTGCAACAGCC
>JBEKVL010000124.1:0-10911 GCA_049514055.1 Tepidisphaeraceae bacterium
TCGAACTCAACGGGGCTCAGACAACGGGAAACACCATTAAGAACAACTACATCGGTGTCGATGTCAATGCCACGGCCGCCGTCCCCAACGGCGGCGAGGGTGTCTTCATCACCACGGCCGCGAATGGCAATACGATCGGCGATGCCAACGATGCCAATGTCATCTCGGGCAACACCAGGGACGGTGTGAAGATCAGCGGCGCTGGCTGCGCGGGGAACAAGGTGATCGGCAACTTCATCGGCACCGACCTCACCGGCAAGGTGGCGATCCCTAATACACTCGATGGCGTCGTCATCACCGGCGCCGCGGCCAACAACAGCGTCGGCGGCGTGAACCCCGGCGAAGACAATCTCATCTCCGGCAATGGCGCCAACGGTGTGAACATCACTGGCGCGGGCACGACCGGCAACACGCTCAACAACAACTTCATCGGCACCGATATCGCCGGCTCGGCCGCCCTGCCCAATCTGGGCGACGGCGTCCGCATTGACGGCGCGCCGGCCAACTTCATCGGCACGGCAGTGGCCAAGGGCGGCAATCTCATCTCCGGCAACGGCGGCAACGGCGTGCGCCTTGCCAATGCCGGCGCCACCGGGAACCTCGTGCGGAACAACTACATCGGTTCCGACGTCACCGGCACCGCCGCCCTCGGCAACACCGGCAGCGGCATCTACGTCTTCAACGCCGGCCGGAACACCATCGGCGGCGCGGTCCCGGCCGACAACCTCATCGCTTTCAACGGCGCCAACGGCGTCACCATTGTCGGCGTCACCGCCACCGGCAACCGCATCACCCGGAACGCGATCTTCTCGAGTACCCGACTGGGCATCGACCTGGGCGACAACGGCGCGACGAAGAACACCCCCGGCAGCCCGCACGCCGGCCCGAACCACCTCCAGAGTTTCCCGGTCGTCTCGGCCATCGTCATCGGCTCGGCCACCAAGGTCACGCTCACGCTCGACAGCACGCCAAATTCGAAGTTCACCGTGGAGATATTCAACAATCCCGCGGTCAATCCGAGCGGCTACGGCGAAGGCAAGACCTATCTCACGTCGGCCGACATCACCACCAACGCCACGGGCCACGGAACCGCAACCCTCAACCTGGCCGGCGTGGGCGCCGGGCAGATCCTCACGGCGACGGCGACCAACACCACGACCAACGACACCTCCGAGTTCTCGAAAGCCGCCGTCGTCATCGTGCCGATCCCACCGAAGATCACCGATGTGAACTTCGTATCCACAGGCGCTGCCATCACGGGCGTGGCCTTCAAATTCAGCCACGCGCTCGACGTCGCCAGCGCGCAACTGACGAAGAACTTCGGCCTGTTCACGGCCGGGGCCGACAGAGTCTTCGGCACCCCCGACGATGCGCCCATCAAACTCAGCAAGGTGGTCTACGACGCCAGGACGCTGACCGTGACGCTCACG
This sequence comes from Tepidisphaeraceae bacterium, assembly GCA_049514055.1. Classification (GTDB taxonomy): domain Bacteria; phylum Planctomycetota; class Phycisphaerae; order Tepidisphaerales; family Tepidisphaeraceae; genus JANYKD01. Next base: position 1,431 of record JBEKVL010000124.1, read on the forward strand.
GCACGCTCGCCCCTTGCGAAGAGCCAGTTCATCGAGGCATTTGTCGGCGGCACCACGGGGAAGGCTGCGGTGCTCGACTCGGCCGGCGTCCCGCTCGATGGCGAGTTCACCGGGACGCTGCCCAGCGGCGACGGCATCGCCGGCGGCGATTTCCGGGCCCTCATTGCCACCGGCACCGCGCTGGCCTACAACGACGCCGGCGGCGATCACGTGATTCTGGGCCTGTCCGGCGGCGGCACGATGACGCTCATCCGCACGCTCGACGGCGAAGGACGCTATCTCAAACTCGCCGGCACCATCGCCCGCAAGAGCATCCTCTCCGGCAGCGTCAAACTCGGCCAGCCTGCCCCGCCCGCCGATGGCATGACCACGCTCCAGTCCGTGACGGGGCTCAAGGGTGCGATCAACCACCTTCCGGCCTCGTTCGTTCTGGCCCACCCGGCGTCGTAGCTGCCAGTAGCCGCGATCGTTGATCGCGATTTCCGACCGCGATGAGCCATCGCGGCTACATGACGATTCCGCAATGGATTTTTCCTCCGGCCGACTGCATAATCTCTTGCATCATTTCGGAGGATCTGCCAGATGAAAGCGAAATCGTTGCTCGCCACCGTGGTCCTGGGTTGTCTCGTCTTCGGTTCCTTTCTGCCGGCGGCGACGCCTGCAGAGAGGCCTCTCCAGCGGCCGCCGGTTCGGCCCGACACGCCGGCCGTTCGCCCGGAGACCCCGGTCACGCCGCCATCGGCCGATCTGGCCGCCTGGCTGGAGAAATGTCCCGCTCTCAAAGACCACATCGTCTGGACGACCGGCGACGGCAAGCAGGAGAAGTTCGACGCCTGGACGGCGGCCATGAAATCCCGGATCGAAGGTTTCTACAAGAAACTTCTCGACGGCACGGCGAACCTGGGCATGGTCCTCCCCACCGAAGACAAGATCGACTCCGCTAACGGAAGTGCTTATTTCACGTCCGATCAGGCATTCGATGTCTACGCTGCCCATGTGGCGCATGTGATCCAGGTCGAGGCCGCCAAACTCGTGCCCTGGAGCATCCAGGGCCTGCCGCCGGCCGAACTCGAGCACCTGCTGGCTTCCAGCAGCTACTTCGCGCGCATCGGCACCTGTACCGGCGGCAACACCTATCCGGCCGGGATCCAGCCCAACCGCGATTTCCAGGAGGTTCCCGAAGACGGCGGCCTGGGCGAGTGGATCGGCGATCCGCGCGTCGGCTACGACTTCCTTTCCGGCAAGACCTCCACCGCCCACACGAAACTGATCGGCGCCAACGAACTCGAAACCATGGCGAATCTGACCGCCTGGCTCCGCGACAATGTCGGACACGGGCCCATCGATGACCAGGTCATCGTCCGGGCAAAGAATCACCGCTTCCTGGATGCGCGCCTGCGCCCGATGGCCGGCGGCCACCTTGCCATCGCCGTCCAGGGCTGCCACTCGGCCGCCAAACTCATGGTCGATCTGGCCCGCAGCGTGAACATCCCGCTCATGCACGCCCGCGCCCTGGACAATGAATCCGGCGACAAGGGGGGCAGTTTCTTCAGCCGCACGCATGGCGGTCTGGTTTACGGCTGGGCCGGACCCAGGCCCCGCGTTCTCTGGCACGTCGATGATGTTTACGCCAGGACATCACATGCTTATTTCCCGCTGGAGCACGGCACGGGCGGCCTGGCCCCGCCGGAGCAGGCCACCATGCAGTATTTTGACGAACTCTGGGCCACTCCCCAGGCGCTGGCCAAAGCCGGTTTCCAGTACCGCCTGCAAAAGGTCTTGCCCAACAAGGGCCAGGGCGTGCCCTCACGCGGCAACTACGAAGACCGCCTGGACTACGGCATGATGTCCGGCCAGTGGAAGAAGAAGGGCACGTCCGACCTGCCTTCGATCCTGCAACTGAACAACGACTACGTGCTGTGCGGCGAGGGCCTGCTCGACCTGGCCGCCCGCGGTTCGCTCGAAGCGCAACTGGCGGCCAACTTCCAGGTCTGGAAGGGCGGCTTCACCGATGCCGAGGTGCCGCAGTTGCGTCCGATCAAGGACTACGCCGATCGCGCCGCCGCCGGCCTGAAAGCCATCGGCGGTGGCGACAAGTTTGAGAAGATCGCCAAGGACCGCGATGCCCACCGTGGCCAGAATCTCCTGGCGGCTGCCCACCCGATACCCGTCAAGACAATCGAGCGCACCCGGCCGTAGTGGTACTATCACCCTCCGGAGACATCCGCATGACACGCCTCATTCGCCCCATGGTGATTGTCCTTGCCACCGTCCTGGCTTGGCCGGCCATGGCGGCACAGAAGACGGCAGCCGTGCCGGCCGAGCAGTGGAAGGCGCTCGACCTGGCCATCCGCGATCTGGCCGAGACGTTCGAGGGGCGCTATCCGGATTCGGCCAAGAACCTGGCCGAATTGCAGGCGCTGCGGCAGGCACATGATGCGCTTGAGGCCGCCAAGCCGCGCGATGACAAGGCGCTGGCCGACCTCGCCCGGCAGTTCGCGGAACTCCGGTCGCGGGCACTACTGGCTAATCCACTGCTTGATTTCGAGAAACTCCTGTTCATCGAACGCAGTGCGGCCAGGATCGGCTTGCCCAACAACTGGGAAAGCAACTCCAGCCTGCCGACAGCCGGGTATGACAACCGGCTGTGTTCGCTCTCGCCGGTTCGGCCGGATGGCAAGGTCGGCGTGGTCTACGAACCGGCCGGGCAGCGGTTCGTCGGCGACCTGGCGCTGCACTGGAACGCCGACCGGATGCTCTTCTCCATGGGCGGGGCCAATGGCCGCTGGCAGGTGTTCGAGGTGGGCATCGACGGCAAGGATCCGCGCGAGTTGAAGTTGATTACGGAGAAGGATGTCGACAACTACAATGCCTGCTACCTGCCCGATGGGCGGATCATGTTCACGTCCACGGCCACGTTCATCGGCGTGCCGTGCGTGTATGGCTCGTCGCACGTGACCAACATGTACATTCAGGAACACGACGGCTCGATCCGCCAGACCACGGTCGATCAGGAACACAACTGGTGTCCGACGGCGCTCAACGACGGCCGGGTGTTGTATCTGCGCTGGGAATACACCGACCTCCCGCACTCCAACTCGCGACGGCTGTTCGCCATGAATCCCGACGGCACGCAGCAGATGGCGTACATCAGCAGCAATTCCTATTTCCCCAACTCGTTCTTCTACGCCAGGCCGATCCCCGGGCATCCGACCAAGGTGGTCGGCATCGCCACCGGCCACCACGGCACCGCCCGCGCCGGCCGGATGCTGGTCATGGACCCGCGGCTCGGCCAGCACGAAGCCGAGCCCGTCGTCCAGGAAATCCCCGGTTATGGCAGGAAGGTCGAGGCGATCATCCGCGATCCACTCGCCGACGGCGTCTGGCCGCTGTTCCTGCATCCGTATCCGCTCAGCGAAAAGTACTTCCTGGTTTCGATGAAACCCAGCCCGCGGGCGAACTGGGGGATCTATCTTGTTGACGTCTTCGACAACATGGTGCTGCTGCTGGAGAAGCCCGGCTACGCCATGCTCGAACCCGTCCCCGTCAAAAAAGCCCCCATTCCACCGGCCATTCCCGACCGCATCGATCCCACCCGCAAGGACGCCATCGTCTACCTCGCCAACGTCTACGAAGGCCCCGGCCTGCGCGGCATTCCACGCGGCACGGTCAAGAAACTGCGCCTCTTTACCTACGAGTTCGCCTACCGCGGCATGGGCGGCCTGTACGGCTCGATCGGCATGGACGGCCCGTGGGACATCAAACGTGTCCTTGGCACCGTTCCCGTCGAGTCGGATGGATCGGCCCACTTCCGCGTGCCGGCGTACACGCCCGTCTCCGTGCAGCCGCTGGATGAGGACGGCAAGGCGCTCCAGCTCATGCGGAGCTGGTTCACGGCCATGCCCGGCGAGACGGTTTCGTGCGTCGGCTGCCACGAGAAACAGGACACCGTGGCCGGAAGCCGGCAGAACCTGGCGGCGCTTCGGGCCCCGTCGGAAATCGTCCCGTGGTATGGCCCGACGCGCGGGTTCAGCTTCGCCCGCGAGGTCCAGCCCGTGCTCGATCGTCATTGCGTCGGCTGCCACAACGGCGCCGCCGACAGCAAGACTCCCATGGACCTCCGCGGCGGCCGAGTGCTGACCGACTGGTCCACGCAGTTTGCCGGCCATGTCGACCCGAGCGTCGGCGGGAAGTTCTCCACGGCGTATGCCGAGTTGCACCGGTTCGTCCGCCGGCCGGGAATCGAGAGCGACATCCGCCTGCTGTCGCCGATGGAGTTTCATGCCGACAGCACCGAACTGGGGCAGATACTCGCCAAGGGACACCACGGCGTGAAGCTCGATGCTGAGTCGTGGGATCGGCTGGTTACGTGGATCGACCTGAACGCGCCGTATCACGGCACATGGTCGGAAATCGTCGGCTCGCAGCACGTGAAAGCCGTGGCCGGGCGGGCCCGCGCCATGCGTAAGCAGTTCACGGGCATGGATGACGACCTCGAAGCCATCCCGGCGATGCCGCGGCAGACAATCCAGCCGATCGTGCCCGAGCAGCCCGCGATGGCGGCGGCCGATGTGCATGCGGCCGGCTGGCCGTTCGATGCGGCCGAGGCCAAACGTCGCCAGGGTTCCCCTGAACAATCGCAACTGTCGGTCGATCTCGGGTCGGGCGTGAAGTTGGAACTGGCACGCATCCCGGCCGGGGAGTTCATCATGGGCAGCAGCACCGGCCACCCCGACGAATCGCCGCGCTGCCGCGTTGTTGTCAGCAAGCCCTGCTGGATCGGCCGCTTCGAGATCAGCAACGAGCAATACGCCCGGTTCGATCCGTTCCACGACAGCCACGTCGAGTCGATGCACGCCTATCAGTTCGGCATCCACGGCTATCCGATGAACGCCCCCAGACAGCCGGTGGTCCGCGTCTCGTGGCAGCGCGCCGTGGACTTCTGCCAGTGGCTGAGCGCGCAGACCGGCCGGCATGTCGCTCTGCCGACCGAAGCCCAGTGGGAATACGCCTGCCGCGCCGGCACCGACACGCCCTTCTCCTACGGCGACCTGAACACGGACTTCTCGAAGTTCGCGAATCTGGCCGACAGGCGCCTCCGCGAGTTCGTGCTCGAAACGTATGTGACCGTGCGGCAGATTCCCAACCCGAACAAGTACGACGACTGGGTCCCCAGGGACGACCGCTTCGACGACGGCAGTTTCGTCACGGCCGACGTCGGCAAATACCAGCCCAACGCCTGGGGACTGCACGACATGCACGGCAACGCCGCCGAATGGACACGTTCGCTGTACAAGCCGTACCCCTACGATGACCAGGACGGCCGCAACGACATTGCCGCCGCCGGCCGTCGCGTTGCCCGCGGCGGGTCGTGGTACGACCGCCCGTATCGCAGCACATCCTCCTTCCGGGCGGCGTATCAGCGGTGGCAGGGGGTGTTCAACGTCGGCTTCCGGGTGGTGATTGAAGATTAAGCAGGGCCAGCGTCCTCGCTGGTCATGTGTACCAGACGGTTCGCGCCGCAGGAGGGCCAGCGAGGACGCTGGCCCTACTTGTGGCAACACCACCTGCAAGATGTATGTCAAGACGAGATTCGAACACGGCATTTCCGCCTGTTCACTTCGTGCCTCTCCGCCTCAGAACATCGTCAACTGCCCGCGTTCCAGCCCCAGCTTGCTCTGCGGCGAGTCGACGGGAAGCTTGTAGTGGCCGCTCCAGCAGGCCGTGCAGTAGTGTTCCGCCGTCTCCTTCATGCAGCCCAGCAGGCCCTCCATCGACATATAGGCGAGCGAATCGACTTCGAGGAACTTGCCCACCTGCTCGGCCGTGCGTTCGTGGGCGATCAACTCCTGCTTGGTGGGGAAGTCGATGCCGTAGAAGCAGGGATGGCGGATCGGCGGGCAGGAAACCCGCAGATGGATCTCCTTGGTTCCGGCGCGGCGCAGTGCCCGCATCTTGGACCGTGTCGTTGTGCCGCGCACGACCGAGTCCTCGACGATCACAATGCGCTTGCCGCGGACCACGTCCGGGATGATGTTCAGCTTCATGGCCACGGCGCGGTCGCGCTGGCCCTGGGTTGGCAGAATGAACGTCCGGCCGACGAAGCGATTGGGCACGATCCCTTCCTCGAAGGGAATCCCCGACTCCTTGGCAAACCCCAGCGCCGCGCTGCGGCCGGAGTCGGGCATGGGCATGACGTAATCGGCCTGGACCGGCGCTTCGCGGGCAAGCTGCCGGCCGAGCGCTTCCCGGACCAGGTGGACGTTCTGCCCGAAAACCCGGCTGGCCGGGTTGGCAAAATAGACGTGCTCGAAGACGCAGTGTGCCAGTTCCGGCTCGACCGGCACAAAGCGGCGGGAGCTGATTCCCGAGTCGTCGATCCGCACGATCTCACCGGGCTCGACATCGCGCTCGTAGACCGCGTCGATCGCGTCGAAGGCGCAAGTCTCGCTGGCGACGACCCACTGGCCGTCGCGCGTGCGGCCAATGGAAAGCGGCCGGATGCCCCAGGGATCGCGGCAGGCCTCGATGCGGTTGGGGAAGAGGAACAGCAGGCTGAAAGCGCCTTGCAGGTGGCGCAGAACGTGGGACAGGGGATCGGGCTTGTCCATGTGCGTCGGCTTGGCCAGCAGGTGGACGATGATCTCCGTGTCGGTCGTGCTCTGGAAGATATGTCCGTGTTCCTCGTACATGCGGCGGAGGAGCTGGGCGTTGATCAGATTGCCGTTGTGGGCCACGGCGACCGGGCCCAGCAGATACTCGCGCAACAGCGGCTGGGCGTTGGCGATGCGGCTCGAGCCCGTGGTGGAATAGCGGACGTGGCCGATGGCGCTGGTGCCGGCCAGATCCTCGCGGAGGATGCGCGGCGTGAAGACCTGGCTGACCAGTCCCATGCCGACATGGCCGCGGAGGTCCTTGCCGTCGGTTACGGCCATCCCGGCCGACTCCTGGCCGCGGTGCTGCTGGGAAAAGAGCCCCTGATAGCAGAGATTCGCGGAGTCCTTGGTTCCCCAGATGCCGAAGATGCCACATTTCTCCTTTTTCTCATATTCCTCGAATGGGGCCTGTTCCGGGGGGTTGGTATGCAGAATCGGAAGGGAAAGACGTTTAGCCCGGTCGTTGCTGTTGGGGTCAGCGACCCGAATGGTGTCCATGTTTTACAACCCTCTGGGTATCCCAGACGATCGAACAACTGATCAGCCGGAAGGCTGCGGCCTCGCGACCGCATCAAAGATAGAAGCATAGTGAGTGGGGGGGTGGGGGTCAATCGGTTGTTCGGAGTACCGGCTTCAGGCGGTTGTTTGGAGTACCGGCTTTAGCCGGTCTTCGAGAGCATAACACCGGCCAAAGCCGGTACTCCGAACGGGTACTCCGAACGAACCGCTGGTCGGTTGGCCGTGCCCGACTTACAATCGCCGCCCATGGCAACCGAAAAATCCTGGCAGGCGCGGATATCCGAAGCCACCGACAAGCTGGCCCAGTCGTTCGTCGAGTCCATCAGCTACGACCGGCGGCTTTACAAGTACGACATCGCCGGGTCCATCGCCCATGCGACGATGCTGGCCAAGGTGGGGCTGATCACCGACGCCGACCGCGAGGCGATCATCGGCGGCCTCAAGTCGATCGAGCAGGACATCGAGGCCGGGAACTTCGTGTTTGATGAGTCGCTGGAGGACATTCACATGGTCGTGGAGGATGCGCTCATCAAGCGCATCGGCGAACCGGGGCGGAGACTGCATACGGGGAGGAGCAGGAACGATCAGGTGGCGTTGGACTTAGCGCTCTGGTGTAATGAAGCGGGCATAATAATAGAGCAACAACTCAACGATCTGCTCCGCGCATTTATTTCGTTTGCCGACCGAAGTCGCGATGTCGTCATGCCTTCATTCACACACCTTCAGCGCGCACAACCGATTGCTGCAACGGCTGAAGCTCTGGCATGGGCAGCAATGTTCAGACCATGCGGTCACCGTGTCTCTTCTGCGACACGGAATTCGTTCTACTCACTGCCGTTAGGAAGCGGCGCAATCGCGGGGACATCGCTGCCAATTGATGCGATGGAAACTCGTCGCGCGTTGCAGGCACTCTATGGGTCGGCCGGAGACTTCGAAGTCAATAGAGGGCCACTTTCTAGCATCGAAAGGACTGCATCACGAGAGCAAGCCACTCGCTTTGTCTTCGAACTTGCCATGATTTCCCAACACCTCTCCCGCTGGGCCGAGCAGTGGATCATCTATTCGACCACCGAATTCTCGTTTATCAAGATCGCCGACAAGTACACCACCAGTTCCTCCATGATGCCGCAGAAGCGCAACCCGGACATGCTCGAGCTGATCCGCGGCCGCTGCGGGAATGTCTACGGCGACCTCTTCGCCCTGCTGACGATCCTCAAGGGCCTGCCCATCGGCTACAACCGCGATTTGCAGGAGGACAAGCGCATCGTCTTCCGGGCCTACGACACCGTCAGCAGTTGCCTGACCATGGCCGCCGCCATCGTCAACTCGGCCTCTTTTCTAAAGGAGAACATCGAGCCGACGCTGGACCGCGGCTTCCTCGACGCCACCAGCCTGGCCGAGTATTTGGTCACCAAGGGCATTCCCTTCCGCACGGCCCACCACATCGTCGGCTCGCTGGTGGCCCACTGCGAAAAGACGGGGCGGTATAAGCTGGGACAGTTGTCGGTGGAGGAGATCAACGAGGCGATTGCGCAGGCAGAGGCACGGAGGCACGAAGGCACGGAGGCACGAAGTGCGGAGAAACCCATCCGGGTGACGGAGGAGGTTTACACCTGCCTGGGCGCTCACAACGTGGTCAAGCGCTACCAGTCCGCCGGGGCGGCCGGCGGCAAGCCGCTGGAAGAGTCGCTGGCCAAGTGGAAAGAGCGGCTGGGGATGAAGTGACATTCCGTACGCACACGGACTTCAAGCGTGTATCACTGCGGCGCGAACTTCGCCGTCTCGCCGGGTTTGACGGTGAGGTCGGTTACCTTGTTCCCGTACTTGACCTTGCAGGCCGTGCCGCTGATGCTGCGGATGGTGGCCGTGGTCAGCTTGCCGTCTTTCCAGTCGATGTCCACCTCGAAACCGCCGCGGGCCCGTAGGCCTTTGACTGAGCCGGTCGGCCAGACGCTCGGGACGGCGGCGAGCAGATGGATCACATGCACGCCGTTTTCGGTGCGGATGTGGCTCTGGACGAGCATCTCGGCGATGCCGGCCGCGGCGCCGAAGTTGCCGTCGATCTGGAACGGGGGATGGGCATCAAACAGGTTGGGGTAAAGCCCACCCTTGCCCTTGCCGACGGGATCGAGCAGGTTCTTGAGGATGATGTAGGCGTGGTCGCCGTCGAGGAAGCGGGCCCAGAGATTGACCTTCCAGCCCATCGACCAGCCGGTGGCCGCGTCGCCGCGGAAAACCAGCGACTGCTGGGCGGCCTTGAAGAACTTGGGATCGTTCCAGGTGATGTCGTAGCCGGGATAGACGCC
>JBEKVL010000125.1:0-10911 GCA_049514055.1 Tepidisphaeraceae bacterium
GCGCTGAACAACCCGGCCACGTTTGATGCCGCCGCCGCGCAGGTTCAGGCCCTGGTCGGAATTCCCGCGTCGATGCCCGCGGCCGACACAACCCCGATGCCGGCGGCCCCGCCCGCGGACAGCGCGTCGGAACTGGACAAACTCCTTGGCAGGAGCGGGTCCCAACCTGTTGCCAGGCCCCAGACCCCGAAGTTCGACATCAACGCCCTCATTGGCAACATCGTCAAAGACCACGTCGTCGCCGACCCCAATCCGCGGCAGAAGGAACTGACCGCCCTGATCGACCAGGCCATGTTCGGCCAGCTCGGCAGCATCCTGCACAACCCGGTGTTTCAACGGGTGGAGTCGGCCTGGCGCGGCGTGCAAATGCTGGTATCGAGGCTCAACCTCGACGACGCCCTCAAGCTGTTCCTGCTCGATGCCTCCCGGGATGAACTCGTCGCCGACCTCGCACGCGAGGACATTTCGCAGAGCGGGCTCTACAAACTGCTCGTCGAGCAGACGGTGCATACGCCCGGGGCCCATCGCTGGGCGGCCATCGCGGTCGACGAATACTTCGGCCTGTCGCGCGATGACGCGGCCCTGCTCGCCCGGCTCGGCACGATTGCGCAACACGCCGGAGCGGCCATGGTCGCGGGCGCTACGGGCGACATCGTGGGCTGTCCTGGCTTGGACGTGGCCGCCGATCCCGACCGCTGGACGCTGCCCGCCGACCGGACGTGGTGGACCAGGCTTCGCGGCATGCCCGTGGCCCGCCAGATCGCACTTGCCTGGCCGAGGATTCTGATGCGCCTTCCGTACGGCAAATCGAACGAGAACACCGAGATCGGTTTCGAGGAAGGCGAAGGCCGCCTGCCGCACGAGCAATATCTCTGGGGAAATCCGGCCTGCGCCTGCCTGTACGCGTTGGGACAAGCCTTCCTGGAAAACGGCTGGGACATGCAGGCCGGCGGTTTCGTCGAGATCGACGACCTGCCGATGCACAGCTTCTCCGAGCATGGCGAAATGCAGGTCCAGGCGCCGGCCGAGGCCTACCTGACGGATCGCGCCTCCGCCCGCATCGCGTCGGCCGGAATCATCCCGGTGCTGTCGATCAAGAACATGAACGCAGCCCGCTTCGCCAGGTTCTCGTCGATCGCCGAGCCGTCGGCCGCCCTGGCGGGATCCTGGACATGACGTCGTTGTCGCAGATTGCGAAGAACCTGATGGATGGTGATAGGGAGCCATGCCGAATGCGGAATGCGGAATGCCGAATCAATGAAGTGCCGCTGTTTGAAGCGCGCGAGCCGGCGGCGGATGCCTGGCACGCCGTCGCTTCGCCGGGTGGTTATGAGTGGTGGTACTTCGACGCCGAGGACGTCGCCAAAGACATGTATGTGGCCGGCATACTGCTGGATGGTTTTGTGTTTCATCCCGGCTATCTTCGCGCCTGCTCCCGGTATCTTCGCCACCCCACGCGGCGTCGCCCGCCTCTGGCCCGGGAATATCCGTGTGCGTATTTCGTTGTGTATGAACGTGGCAAGATAACACATCAGTTCATGACGCAGTATCCGGTGGGCTCGCTGGTCGCGGAGCGGGACCGGCCCGACGTGCGGATCGGCCCGAACCGGTTCTGGCGGGAAGACGGGGTCCTGCGCCTGAAACTGGCCGGGACGCCGTGGATTCTGACCTGCCTGGGGCCGAAGACGCTGGCCGGACGGCGTCTGGAAGGGGACTTCACGTTCGTCCCGCGGTCGGCGGACATGGTCCACGAGCGGACGTTCCTTTCCAAAGCAATGACCGGGGCCGAGCATCGCTGGGTGATCGCCGATCCGATGTGCGATGTCCGGGGAAGCATCCGGGTCACGACGCTTGCGCAAGCTGCGGCGCCCATGCGCCAGATCGAGTTCACCGGCCGCGGCTATCACGACCACAACTACGGCACCGGGCCGCTGGGACCGGGCCTGGCCCGCTGGATCTGGGGCCGCGTGCTGCTCGACGATCGCGTGGCGACATTCCACTACGCGCGGCCGCGAAATTCGGAGCTGGGTGACGAGGTCCATCTGCTCGAGGCCGACGCGGGCGGAGTGCACGATCTGCCTGTCGCGAAGGTGACGGGTGACTGGTCGAAGCAGACATCGTTGTTGCTGGCGTATCCCGCCGAGTTGCGATTTGATGGTCTTCTCCGCCTGTTCAATCCGCGCCTGATTGATTCAGCGCCATTCTATATGCGAATGGTCTACGATGTGGAATTCAGAGGTAGAGCAGGGAAGGCGCTGTGCGAGGCGGCCTATCCTCACCGGCTGCTCTGGCCCGTGCTGGGGAGAATGATCGAGATGTCGATCGAGCGGACGGCGTGAGCAACGGGATCACTTGCCGGTCTTTTCGGACAGTCCCACGAGTTTGTATATCTTCCCCGTGCCGCTGGAAAGGTGAACGTAGCCTTTGTCCACGCTGACCTTGCCGGAATCGAGGATGTAGAGGGCGCCGTCGGGGCCGAACTTCACGTCGATGGGGCGCTCGAGTTGCAGCGAATTGTCCCGAAGACTTCCCGGGCCTGGGCCGACGTTGCGGATGAACTCGCTCACCTCGCGATCGTCGATGTTGACCAGCACCACCTTGAAACCGGTGGGTCCGACCAGGTTCAGCCCGGAGGTGTCGAACGGGGCGCGGTCGCCCCAGAGCGCGACCACGGCGACATTGCCGGCCTGGCGCAGGCGGCTGAAGGGGCCGGACGACGGGGCGAAGTCGAACTTGGAGGCACCGGCGAGCGGACGGAACTCGACGGTCAGTAGGCTGCTGTTGGCGCTGGGCGGCGTGAGGCCGGAAGCCTCGTGATCGATCAGGAATGAAAGGTCGCGATAGCCGGTGCGAACCAGCATCTCGACGGGCGGCTGAAACCGTGGATCGCGGATGGGCTGGAGGTTGGCGGAAAAATCGGGCCAGCCGTACCATTGGCCGACGACGAGCCGCAGCATGGCGTCGGGATCGTCTTTCACCGGCCGGGTGCCGCGCATCTTCATGCCCTGGTTCGTAAAGTAGAGCAGGCCCTGCTCGGAGAATCCCAGACCGGCCGGATAGCGAATGCCATGGGCCTCGACGCGCATGTCACCGCCGGCCGGATCGACGCTGTAGATGGCCGCGGTGGGTTTGCCGCTGGGGGCCTTGGGAATGCGGGTGTCGACGCTGCGGCCAAAGGGCTGGAACGGCCCGGTCACCACGACGTCGGCGCCGCCGAACAGACCCGAGAAGGGGTTCTCCGTATCAAAACGGCGCCCCAGCAGGTAGGTGTCCGTCGCCGTCTTGTCGCACACGTCGCGGTACTCCGCCAGCCAGGGGACATTGTCGAGGCCGACCACGCCGGAATTGGTGGCCGCGCCGACGCCGAAATAGAGCCTGCCGTTGGGAGCGAAAGCCAGGTCGGTCACGCCGTAGTCACCCTGCGCGGGCACGTCGGCGACGATGGTCTGGTGGGAACCATCGTAGCCCATCGCGGTAATGACTCCCTTGCCGGCTTTGTCGCGGTGGCTCACGTACAACTTCCCGTGGGCACAGGCCACCCCGCCCACAGGCCCATAGAGGGTGAACTTGTCCGCGCCCGTGATCGACGCGGGCAGTGGGATGTTCGGGATGGGCAGCCGCGTGCCGCGCGGGTAGATGTCGAACTGGGCCCCATCAGGCTTGAAGCCGAATATCCGAACGTCGTATCCGCCAATGCCGCTCTCGGCAACGATCAGGTTGCCCTCTGCGTCAAAGGCAAATGCGCTGGGCGCCGTCAGGCCATCGATCACCCGTCGGAGTTCGGTGTTCGCCGGGTACTCGATGATCTTGCGGTCGATGATCGGCTGGTTGTCGGCGTGCCACAGCGAAGGACCGCCGGAACAACCGGCCGACGCACACAGTAAGACGAAAGCGAAGAGCGTGAATCGCATGACACGGAACAGTCTAATCGTAAACGCGCAATCTGGCGAGGGCTGACGCGACCGCGGACGCAGAGTCCGTGGTTGATCCGTTCTTTCTTCTGCTTTGGCGCTACTTTCCCGCACGATGATCGGCCCGATCGCCGGCCCCCGCGGATACCGACGGGAAGGCACCGGAGACACTGCCCGGCGGAATCCGGCGGCGCGATCAGAGCTTGATTCCTTTGACGAGTTCCCTGACGTGCTCCACGGAGGCCTGGAACATCTTCGTCTCGTTCTCGTCGAGGTCGACCTCGATGATCCGTTCGACACCCTTGCTGCCGAGCATACAGGGGACGCCGACAAAGTAACCGCCGATGCCGTATTCCTTGTCGCAGTAGACGGCACAGGGGAGGATGCGTTTCTTGTCGCGGATGATCGATCCGGCCATATGCACGGTGGCCGAGCTGGGGGCATAGAACGCGCTGCCGGTCTTGAGCAGGCCGACGATCTCGGCGCCGCCCTTGCGCGTGCGTTCGATGATGGCGGCCAGACGGTCGGGTTTGACGAGCTGCTGGATGGGAATGCCGCCGGCATAGGTGTAGCGCGAGAGGGGGACCATGTCGTCGCCGTGGCCGCCGAGCAGCATTGCCTGCACATCCTCGACGGAGCAACCGATCTCGGCGGCGAGGAAGGCGCGGAACCGGGCGGTGTCCAGGACGCCGGCCTGGCCGATAACACGGTGGGGGGGAAATCCCGACGCCTTCCACGCCACGTAGACCATGGCATCGAGCGGATTGGAAACGACGATGAGAATGGCGTTGGGGGAGTGCTTGGCGACGTTCTCAGCGACTGTCTTGACGATGCCAGTATTGATGTTCAGGAGATCGTCGCGGCTCATGCCGGGCTTGCGCGCGATGCCGGCCGTGATGATGACAACGTCGCTGTCGGCCGTCGGCTCGTAGGCCGTGGCGCCAGTAATCATCGCGTCGAACCCTTCGACGGGGGATGCCTCGTAGAGGTCCAGAGCCTTGCCCTGGGGCATGCCCTCGACCTGGGGCACGTCGACAAGCACGATGTCGCCGAGTTCCTTGCTGGCCGCCCAGACGGCGGCGCCGGCGCCTACGTTGCCCGCACCAATGATAGAAATCTTCGCACGTTTCATGTGTGGTTCCTCTCTCTGAGCCATTCTGGGCCCGGGTGTCCTCGCCCGGACAATAGGCGCGATTATGCGGAAAGTCGCGAAGGATTCAACTGGCGCGACCGGGGATTGTTACGCACACCCGAAGCCGCGGGCCAGAAGAAGGCCAGGAGTTCAGGGTCTGGGATTCGGAAAATGCGAAGGTGGGGGAAGCGGGCGAGGCTCAAGATGCACTCCGGCCGAATGTGATTTCCGGATGAATGGTCAGGCGGACCTGAACCGTGCGTGTTTTGGGGCAAAGTGGCCGGCGCGGTATACTGGGTGTGCTTGCGAGGACCCCATGGCGCGACTGGATCTGTCTTGGCCGCAGTTTGACGAGGTGATCGTGCGCGAGTGGCTGCTCGGCCTGGGCAACGGCGCATATGCATCATCGACTGTATGCAATTGTAATACACGCAAATATCATGGGCTGTTCGTCGCCTCCATGGCGTCCCCGGTGCGGCGGATGGTGGTTCTTTCGCGGGTGGATGCGGTAGTGCGGACGGGCGGGCAGACGTTCGACCTGGCGACCAACGAATACCCGGGCGCGATCAACCCGGCGGGACACAAGTTCCTGCGGGCGTTCAGCCACGAGCCCTTCCCGCGATGGGGTTACCAGGGTGAGGGCTGGACCATCGAACAGGACCTGCGTCCCCTGCCCGGGGGGAATACGGTATTGCTGGTGTATACGCTCCTCGGCGGGCACGCGGCGGTCGAACTCGACCTCCACCCGCTGTTCGCCCTGCGCGGCATTCACGAATTGATGCACCAGGCCGACATCTCGCTCCTGGCACAACCCGCCGGGGACAGGCAATTTCGCATTCCCGCGACGCTCCGCACCCCCGAGGTGTTCTTCGCCCACGATGCCGACTTCGTCCGCCAGGGCTTCTGGTATCTGAACAACTACTACCGTCGCGAAGAGCAGCGCGGCTACGATTGTCTGGAGGATCTCTGGGCTCCCGGCATTGTCCGCTGCCACCTCAATCCCGGGCAGAGCGCACACTTTGTCTGCTCGACCGAGCCGATCGACTTTCTGGCGACTTTGCAGCAACTGAAAGACCATGCCGAGGCGGCGGCCCCGCCGTATCTGGCCACGCACGACGACCGGGTGCTCGGATCACTGCTGAATGCGGCGCACCAGCATGTGGTGCGGATGCAGGATGGGACGGTGTCGGTGATGAGCGGCTATCCGTACGCGCCGGCGGGTGGCCGCGATGCGATGATCTGTCTTCCGGGGCTGCTGCTGGTGCCTGGCCGTCTCGACGAAGCCCGCGGCCTGCTCGATGCCTTCGCAGGGCAACTGCGCGGGGGCATCATGCCCTCGCTGCTGGCGGAAGACGGCACGGGCTGGCGCTACCTGGCCGCCGACACCTCGCTGTGGTTCATCAACTCGGTGTGGGCATACCTGCGTTACGGCGGCGACGAGTCGTTCGTGGTTTCCAGGATGCTTCCGGTGATCCAGCAGATCATCGACGCCTCGCTCGAGGGCGCGGGGCTGGGGGTGAAAATAGACGATGAGGGGCTGTTCTACTGCGG
The DNA here is from genome assembly GCA_049514055.1 of Tepidisphaeraceae bacterium. Taxonomy (GTDB): domain Bacteria; phylum Planctomycetota; class Phycisphaerae; order Tepidisphaerales; family Tepidisphaeraceae; genus JANYKD01. The sequence goes on from JBEKVL010000125.1 coordinate 6,595, forward strand.
CAACGCCGGCGAGCCCACGTCCTGGATGGACGCGCGCACCATCGAGGGTCCCGTCACTCCGCGTATCGGGCGGCCTGTGTGCGCCGGAGCGCTCTGGTACAACGCGTTGCGGATCGGCGGGGAATTGTGGCGCCTGGCCGGCCGGGACGCAACGGCCGACAGACTCCTGCGGCACGCCCAGCGGACGCGCGGATCATTCAACCGTCTGTTCTGGAACAGCGCGGCCGACTGTTGCCATGACGTCATCGAGGACCAGGTGGCCGATGCGTCTATCCGCCCGAACCAGATCCTGGCCGTCAGCCTGCCGTTTCCGGTGCTCGATGCGTCGCGCCACCGGCTGGTGCTTGCCCGGGTGATGAGCGAACTGCTGACGCCGGTCGGCGTGCGGACCCTGTCGCCTTCGGACCCGAAATACAGGGGCGTCTACGCGGGCGGCGTCGTCGCCAGGGACCGGGCACAGCATCAGGGGTCAGCTTTTCCATGGCTGCTGGGCCCGCTGGTGACGGCGCACATGCGGGTCTTCGGCAGAAACGACGCCACTCGGGCCGAGGCCAGGGCCATGCTCTCCGGCTGCCTCGGGTACATGCTGGACGACGGCAACGGGCACATTTGTGAATTGTTCGATGGCGATGCGCCGCATCGGCCCGGAGGCAACCTGGCCTCGGCACGATCCGTCTCCGAGGTGCTGCGCTGCGTCGCCGAGGATGTGCTGGAGATCACGCCCCAGGGAAAGCCGCAGCCGAGCGCTGCCGGTGGTCCGGTGGCGCGGTTGCCGATTTAAGACCGGCGATTGATTAGTTGCAGCAACGCCTTGTCGTAAGGCTGTTGGACGTAGATTGGATGATATTCGACATCGCAATCGCTGCAGCAGCGGCGGACGGTGTTGAGGTAGTCGGCGACCTGCGTCTTGTACGCCTCGCGCAGATCGGACGGGTTGACCTGCAGTTTCTCGCCGGTCTCCAGGTCCTGGAGCGTGATCTGGCGATCGTAGTCGAACTCGACCTCCGTGTGGTCGAGCAGATGGATGACCATGCCCTGGTGGCGGCGATAGCGCAGGTGTTGGAGTGCCTTGGCGAAAGCCGCGGGCTCGATCCAGAGGTCGCTGACGAGGATCACCTGGCTGCGGCGCGGCAGGCGCTCGGCGAGCTGGTGCAGGCCGCCCGCGAGGTTGGTCTCGCGCCGGCCGTCGGGTTCCGCTTCCTCAAGTCCTTTGAACAGACGGTCGAGGTGGGCCGCCGAGGTGGCCGGCGGAAGTTCGCTGCGGATCTGGCTGTCGAGCGTGATCAGCCCGACTTGGTCCTGCTGGTGTGCCAGGAGATACGCCAGACAGGCGCAGAGATGCCGGCCGTAGTCGTTCTTATTGCCGTACTGCATCGACGAGCTGGTGTCGAGCACGAGCATGGCGCGGAGGTTGGTTTCCTGCTCGTACAACTTGACGTAGTAGCGGTCGGCGCGTGCGTAGACTTTCCAGTCGAGGTGGCGGATTTCGTCGCCGGGGGCATACTCGCGGTGTTCCGAGAACTCCACGCTGAATCCCCGGTGGGGCGACTTGTGCAAGCCGGTGATGACGCCCTCGACCACCTGGCGGGCAATAAAAGACAGCCGGCTCGTGCGGGCGGAGTCGGCGGCCGAGAAATACTTATACTTTTCCTGTGCCATGCGGATGCCGTCCTCAACTACCGGGGCGCCCGAGTATCTGTTGTCCAACCCGCATGAATTCCAGCGTCATCCTCCCGTAGTTGCGCGCGTCCGCCACGGTCAAACCCGGCAGTGCCAGCGCATCGCCCAGGTCGTGCCGGAAGATCACCACGGCACCCGGAGCGAGATGACGCCGGACCAGTTGAGCCGCCAGCGCGCGCAGCCGCTCGGGCTGCTCCCGCAGGAAACGGTAGGGGGGGTCGAGAAAGGCAATGTCGGCCTTCGGGGGCTCATCGGGGCGGGTTTCCCACGAGGCGAACCAGGCGAACAGATCCCCCGCCACGACCACGGCCCGCTCCGGCGGCAGGCGCAGGGCGTCGATGTTGCGGCGAAGCCGCTGCAAAGCCGACCGGTCGGCCTCGAAGAACCATGCGCGGCGGGCCTCGCGGCTAAGCGACTCTAGGCCCATGCTGCCCGTTCCCGCGAAGATGTCCAGGACATGGGCTCCCGCCATCTGGTGAGCGAGGATGTCGAACAGAGACTGCTTCACGCGATCCGTGATCGGGCGTGTGGCGTCTCCCTCGGGTCCCAGGAGCTGCCGTCCGCGGAGTTCACCGGCTATGATACGCATGTGAAGTAGTTGCCAGTTGATAGTTGCCAGTTGCCAGTAATTGAGTACAGTAATCCATGGTTACGATCGACCGGCGACTGTCAACTGACAACTGGCAACTGGCAACTACACCCATGGCTGACCGGCAGGTTCATTACGAAGCGGCATTCGAGGGCTACTTGCGGGAGAAGGCAATTCCGTACGTTGCCGTCGATGAGGCCAAGAAGGCCCTCTTTGCCAATGCCCGGCTGAAATCCTTCGACTTTGTGGTGTACGGCAAGGCCGGCGCAAACCTGCTGGTGGACGTAAAGGGCAGGTCGCTCCGCGGCCCGCGGAACAGTTCCTACCAGACGTGGGCCACCGAGCAGGACGTGGCGGACCTGCTCCAGTGGCAACAGGTGTTCGGCGAAGGGTTTAAGGCCGTGTTGATGTTTGTTTACTGGATCGATCCTCCCCTGATTCCCGAGGCCGGGATGTTCCAGTTCCGGGATCGCTGGTATCAGGTTCTGGGCGTCGAATTGTCCGAGTACCAGGAGCACATGCGGCGACGCTCGGCCAAGTGGGAGACGGTCGCCCTGCCCCAGTCTGATTTCCGCTCACTTGCCCGTCCTATCGACAACTGGTTATCATAAGGAACATGATGCGACGTTTGCTTACAGTATGCGTGATGGGACTTCTCCTGGCGGCGCCGGCCGCACTGGGTCGCGATGATGAGGACAAGGAGAAGCCGAACGTCAAGTATGAGGGGTACAAAAGCCCGGTCAAGGCGGAGGAGGGTTCCAGCCTCCTCACCTATGGCATGTTTGCCCTGGCCACGGGTTTGTGCGTAGTGGTCGTGTTCAAGGATGCCAAACGTTCGCATATGGATTAGTGTCTAGTTTCGCGGCTGGCGAGCGCGGAAACCGCCGCACGGCCATCCGGTTCCTTCAGGAGACGCTCATGTCACGTTCAAGAATGCTCTGGACCTTGGCCGCTCTCAACGCGGTTCTGGTCGTGGCGCTGTGCTGGAAACTCGGTGGCGAAAACACGGCCTACGCCCAGCGCGCGGGCCGGGGTGACTACATCATGCTTCCGGGCAGGATTCCGACCGCCCAGAACGGCGTCATCTACATGGTCGACACCCGCAACGGACTGCTGACATCATTCATGTACGACAGCAACCGTTCCGACTTCGTGCCCATGGAGCCGATCAATCTGACCCGCATCTTCGATGCCGGCCCCAGTATCAACCCCACCCGCAACCCGCCGCGCAAGCCGTGAGCTGCATGCACGACCCGTTCCCCTTTCCCCTTTTTCCGGAGAAAACCATGAAATCTGAAAACACCGCCATCGGAATCCTGGCGATCACAGCGATCCTGCTCGGCGCCGCACTGTTCTTCGTTCCGCGTTCGTCGAGGGCCGAAGTGAGCATCCAGGGTGGCGATTACCTCGTATGCACTTTCCCCAGCGCCCAGGTCGGCGACAACCTCTACATCGCCGACACGCGCACGGGTGCGATCGCTGTCTTCGTGTATGATCCCACCACCCGCAGCCTTCAGGCCAAGGCCATGCGTAAGATCGACGACGGCTTCAACGTTCGAGGTGGCGGCCGTTGACCCCTGCATGCGGGACAGACATTCCCGTCTGTCTTCGTCTGCTCCTCGTCCTCGCACGGAGACTGATTTGCACGATCGCATGGCCGCCATTGCACACCAAGTGCTCGACGGATCCTCCGTCGATCGCGAACAGGCCCACTACCTTGCCACGGCAGGGGGGGACGACCTCTATGATCTTTTCTACTGGGCCAACAGGATCCGCATCCGCTTCGTCGGCCGCGATGTGAAGTTCTGCGCCATCGTCGCGGCCAAGGTCGGCGGGTGCAGCGAGGACTGCAAGTTCTGCGCCCAGTCCGCCCACTACGACGGCCCCGCCACGCAACAGTCCAGACTCACCGACGCGCAGATTCTCGCCTCGGCCGAGCATGCGGCCGAGGTCGGCGCATCCAGCTTCGGCATCGTCAATTCCGGCCGGGCTCCCAGCCGCGGCGAACTCGCCGACTGGCTCAAGCCGATCATGGTGAAGATCGCCTC
>JBEKVL010000126.1:0-10890 GCA_049514055.1 Tepidisphaeraceae bacterium
CCTGATCCCAACCCTGATCCTGATCCCAACCCTGATCGCGACCCTGACTCTGACCCGCCCACCTCCCCGAAAGACCAGTTATCCCGTGAAGAGATCCGCTTTCTCAGCGATCTGGTGGCTCGGCCACTGTCGACCACGGTCTCCCGCTATGAACGCTTAAAACTCTCGCGGCGGAAGGGCAATGCCATTCGCCAGCATCTTGATACTGCCGGCATCATTCAGCCCGTGGCCATCGCCACTCGCTCCGGTCAGGTTGTACTTTATGAACTGACCGACCTGGGCCGATCCGTCTGCAACGATGCAAATCTCGATCCCGGCCCACAGTCCCGGGCCAGCCTGGAGCATCGCTACTGGGTCAAGCAGGCGCATGCCTATTTTCAGCGGCAAGGGTATGAGATCACCCGCGAACATGTCATTCACGGCAACGGCGCCATCGATCTACTGGCCGAGAAACCCAGCGGCCGCATCGCCGTCGAAGTTGAGACCGGCAAGTCGGACATCGCCGAGAACCTGGCCAAGCTCCGCCGCGCCGGCTTCGAGCGCATTGTGGTCATCGCCACCTCGCCCGCCGCGGTCACCGCCTGTACCCGCATCGTCGCGAATATGAACACCGAGGACCAGCAGGTGGTGCAAATGCTGACCTGGCTGGATATCGCATAGACGATAGTGATTTGGGGTAGGCCTGTTCAATGCGTTGAATCACCCGTGCCGGCCAGTCGCGCCCGGTCAGATCGATGGGATAGAGAATCAGAGAGGGCACATGGCTGGCGGCGTACGCCGCCTCCTTCCGCTGAAGTCGAGCCATGTATTCCGGCCGATCCGGCATCCCGGCATACTCCACCACCAGGTTGCCGTACGTCGGCAGCGTGAAATCGGGATACCAGCACTTGCGACCACTGGCGTCCGCTGTCACCAGGGGTTTCTCGTAGAAGAAGGGAATGCCGTAGCGATCCAGCAGCCTCCCCACCTGGGCCTCGCCGCGGGACTGGTACGGCGGCTCGTGGGGGCCGAGCCGATCCTCCAGTCGCGGGGCGTCGACCTGCACGCGCCGCTCACCCCTGGCTCAACTGCGCTGCCCGCCTGGCCACCGTCTCGACCAGGCGCGTCAGCTTTTTCTCGGTGTGCTCGATGTTCCGCAGCAGCCGGTCGTTGTGTTGCTGCAGTTTGTCGGCCGTATCCAGTAGCTCATACAGCCGGGCATAGTCGTAGCGGGCCAGCGCCTCCCGGGCCTGGCCCGTCACCTCGCGGATGCGGCGCTCGGTCTCGGCCACCGCGTTGTCCAGTCGCTCGATCCGCTCATCCATCCCCACAATAGCCTGATAGCCGGATGTCAATTCAGCCGTGATCGTCTTCCGCGCCGCCGGTGACAGCGTCGTTGCGAACTGCTGCAACTCCTGCAATCGATGAATATGACCCTCACGGATCAGGTGGACCCGGGCGCGCAATTGGGCCAACCGTTCGGTCAGCCAGCCCTCGGCCGGCAGGATCCGGCGGAGTTGCTCCATCAGTTCGCTGGCCTGCTGCGGTTGATTCTCCACATGCCGGGCCTCATCCCGGATCAGGTCCAGGCGTCTGCGGAGCCGCTCGCCGACGTGTTCATCTTCATACAGGTCGCCCATGTCGTGCCGGGCTTCGTTCGCCTGCAGCGTGGCCGCCTGCGGCAGTGGATGGATATGCGTGGCCCCACGGTGCATATGGAGCACGAACATCACCACGCCCACGATCAGGGCCAGAAACGCCAGCCCCTGGATCATCCCCGACACCCGGATCCAGGAGAATCCCAGGATCCACGCGAGCAACATACTGGCGCCAAAGGCGATGGCCGCGCCCGACCAGGAACCGCCGGTCTGACGGATCCCCTGGAACAGGATCAAGGCCAGCAGCATGATCCCAAACCCGACGGCTACCGCGCCCAGGTTGCGGATCGACAAGCCCCGATCGTGTTCCCACCAGGTTAATCCCGTGGCCAGGGCCAGACCCACGGCCGCGGACATGACAATGGCCGGCCGCTGGTGTTCGAAACGCTTGCCGAGCACGGCATAAGTCAATGCCGTGAAGAATGCGAAGGCCACGACAAAATCAGGCAGCAGCGTCTGGAAGAGCTGCCCGAAGGGCATTTCCAGGACGCTGGAGAACAGGTCGTTCGCTGCCATGAGGCTTCCATGGCGGCCGAACTATATAAATCTTGTGCTGGCCGGGAGTATCGTGGCGGCCCAACCAGTTCGATGCCTGCTTCCTCAACAAGATGGCAAGCCGTATGACGCGGACCCGCGGTCGCCAACCGCACATGAAATAGCCTCACTAATGGTGGCAGGGCTATCGGCGTTCTTCGGAGGCCCCGAGTCCCGGGCATCGCCGCTCTACGCCAGTGCTTCCCTGCAATACTGCAAACATATGGCGACTTCGGCCACGGAGTCCGAGCCTTGCGGAACCGGGTATTCGAGCTCGATGTCGGCGTAGATCGGCCACTTCTCCTTCTTCAACAACTGGAGGACTTCCTTGATTGGCGTCTGTCCCTTGCCCCAAGACAAGTTCCTCCCCTCGGCAGTCCGGTCCTTGAGGTGAAGGCTGATGATCCGGTCATGGTATTTCTCGATCACCGGGATTGGAGACAGGCCCTTCGTGCCGGCGAAGTAATGGCCGATGTCCAGGTTGAACCCGATGTATTGCCCCAGGGCCAGGATCGGGTCGGGCTTGTCAATCACCGGGACATTGTTGGTGTGGTTGTGAAAGGCTACCCAGATCTTGTGCTTCTCGGCGAACGGAGCGAGCCGGCGGGCCAGTTCCTCGGATCGCTCGGTGGTGATGGCGACGCATCCAAGCGCCTCGGCCACCTGGAAATTGAAGTCGATCTCTTCGTCCGACTGGCCGAAGCCGATCTTGTGGATGTGGATGTTGACGCCCGCATCATTGTACATCTTGCGCAGTTCCCGGCATTTGGCCAACTGCGTTTCGCGCTGCTGGGCCCGTTGAGCATCGGTCAACTGGGGCGGCTGTTGGGCTGGTTGCCCGTTGCCGCCACGAGGCCCCCGCCCGCCGCCGATACCGGTATACGCCCGGATCGGACCGTCCATCAGTTCGACTTCGCTGAGCCCATCCTTAAGAAGCGCTTTGAGCGTATCTTCAGCCGTGCTGATGCCGTTGCGATTGCCGAGGATGCCATCACGGTAACTGTAGGTGATGCACCCGATGCGGACACCGTTGATCACGGAGTTGGGCTTGATTGCAGCCGCTGCGGCATCGGCCAGCGCCGCGATCGCCGGCACTGGTCGTTGCAGAAACGCCACCGCTCCCGCGGCGGTCGCCATGGCCAGAAAACCGCGTCGGTTGATGAATCGACTTCCATCACTGTGTTGCGTCATATCGTTTCCTTAGAAATAGGTTGTCCATCGCGTTTACCCCGCGAGTGCCGCGCGTGTTTACCAGTATCCTGTTTTTCCGATAGCCCCACAACCGCCCCCTGGCCGTTGCAGTCAGATCCACCTCCGGGCGGTTCGCCCGAGCCATGCGAACCGCCCGCGACGACGCCACGCCACTCCCCCTGATCCCTGATCCCCCGATCCCCCCCTGATCCGACCCCACCCTGCTGCTCACCAGTGGGAGAGTACGCTTCCAGTAGAAACCCATATTATAATACATATATCTACTCTTATTTTATTATTATTATCTTATAGTGATAACGCTTATAAACCCTGTGGCATCGTTTCGCGGGGCCTGCGTTTGGGGATCTTGGGTTCAGACACCGCTTGCATGGCCCTTTCGGGTTCCACTGGAAATCTACTCTAGGTGACATCAGGCGCAATGTTTATATATCTGGGCTTCCATTGAACGCTCCAGGAGGTGTATTTCGCATGGAGGAACCAACCACGGTGCGGGACAAGATGGCCAGCCGCATCCAGCACATGGCCAGCAACGCCATCATCCGCAACCGCCGCTATCTCGATGACGAGCAGTTGATCCGCTCCGAGCAACTGGCCGTGCTCGATGAGATCTTCAACGCCAACGTACGCGACGAGGAGCTCGGGGAGCTCAGCTCGCATTTCGCGGGCATCCTGAGGGGTGATCACCCCTGCCACCTGGCCATCTGGGGCAAGACCGGCACCGGCAAGACGCTCACCCTGACCTACTTCCTCAATCTGCTGGCGGAGATGGCCCAGGCCCGCAGCGTGCCCGTGCGGCATGAACACCTGGACCTTTCCACCCCGCGGCCCTGTTTCCGGGCCCTGAACGACCTGGCCTGTCTCTTCAATGCCAGCAAGCGTTACAAGAAGGGAATCTCGCTGGAAGAACTCATGCTGCGGATCGAGGCGGCCCTGGCCGAGTTCCGGGGATACCTGATCCTGTTCATCGACGAAGTGGACAATGTCCGCCGCGACCGCGATGCCTTCCTGACGTTTCTGGTACGCCGCCTGCCGCAGCGGATCCAGGCGAAACTGATTCTGGTCCTGGTTTCCAACCGGCTGAACTGGCCCGATCATTTGGATCCCCGGGTAAAATCCTTCCTGAAACTCAACGAGCTCATCTTCAAGCCCTACGATGCCCTGGACCTGCAGCACATCCTGCGGATCCGGGTGGAGAAAGCCCTGCACGAGGGCGCGGTCGAGCCCGGCGTGATCGAGAAGATCGCCGCCCTGGCCAGCCAGGACCACGGCGATGCCCGGCAGGCGGTCGGCATGCTGGGCAAGAGCGCCTACCTGGCCGAGAAGGCGGGGAGCAAGATCACCCTGGCCATTGTCGATGAAGCGGCCACCGAGCTGGGCCGGGACCGGTATCTGACGCTGCTGCGTTCGGCGCCGGTCCAGTTGCAGGCGGCGATGGGCGCGGTCATTGACGCCGCCCGGCGCGCCAAGGGAATGCCGGTCGGCACCGGCGAGGCTTACGACGCCTACAAGGCCTTCTGCGACCGGACGGGCTTGCGAATGGTCACGGGCCGGGCGTTCGCCGATTTGCTGGCGGAACTGGATATGTACAGTTTGTTACGCAGCCGCGTGTTATCCCGCGGCCGCTACGGCAGGACTCGGGAACTGGTGCTGGAACTTTCCGATGATCTCATCGAGCGGATGGACTTGGCCATCCGCATGAACTTCCAGGCACGGTGAGCGCCAACGCGAACTATCCCGGCTCCGGTTCCTGGGGAAGATCCGCGGGCTCGCCGGTTTCCGCCGGCTGTCCGTCTCGCCGATGGAAAGGCCGCGGTGTTTCAACCTCGGCCGCGTCTGGCCAACGCCGTCTGGGCCACGATCAATACCGCCGCCGCCACGGCCGCCGTGGTGGCCGGCCGCCCTCATTCACGGGCCACCTCCCCGACGGCGTCGGAAATCTCCTGCTCGGAAGTTTGCTCGAGCATGAACTCGAACGCCTGCAGCATCGTGAACATCGCCAGGGGCAATTCGCCCCGGGAGAAACTCTGCGAGGTCTTCCAGGTTCCATCCCGATCCCGGTAGCGCCGGCTGACCGAGGCCTTCAGGATTGTCGTCAGCTGCCCGCCGACACTGATCGGGTTCTGCCACACGGCACAGGTCACCGGACCCGCCTTGAACTTCTTGACTGGCTCTTGTTGTTCTTCCATCTTGTTCACCCTGGCTCCCCATCTTGTGTGTGGAGGGCCTGTTCTTGCTCCCTGGAACAGGCCCTTGGGGCCAGGCCCGCCCCGCTGATACCGTATTGACGGATCAATGCATGCACCCAGCACGTCCAAAGGCGTTCGGGCGGCTGACCGAAGGGAATGCCGACTAGCCTGGCACCGCAGTGCCGGGCACGGCTATTCCTCCGCCTGACGGCGGCAACTGCGCTCTCGCAGTTGCTGGATCTCCTCCCTGAGCCGGATCGAGCGGAGATACCACCGGGCGATGGCGTGCATCCGCTCGTCGTCAATGTGGTCAAGGTCGATCACGTTCGTCCGCAGCAGCCGCAGAACCATGAACTTGCTCCGGCCCGGAAGTCGCCGCATGACCATCTCCAGCATGATCAACGTGTACCGCAACTGCTCCCGCAGCTTGCCGGCTTTGTATCGTGCTTTGTCGAACCTGCCGTAAAGCCGCTCGAAATCGACCGATCCGAACGCGCCGTCCAGGTTTCCAAACTCGTCTCTGGATGGATGAAAGCCGCTGCGAACCGGTGTTGGCAAGGCCAGAATCGGACCCCACTGTTCAAGCATGACCCAACGCTCCAGCTCCTCCGGATCCGCCAGTTCTTCATCGTCCAGCCCCGGTACACTGCCGTAGCCCCGCGGCCGCTCCACCTCGACCACGATCCGCTGACCTTTCATCTCTTGCCTTGTTCTGTTGTTCTGTTTCATCTTTGATACCTCCGGGCCGCAACCGTTTATGTGCCGGTTCGCCCGTCTCCAGGCGAAACGGCACGTCCTGTCCCCCCGCGCTCACCTCGTCGTGGTCAGGATCCGTCAAGCAGACCCCAAGATCGGAATCGCGCTCTACTGGGTGTAACTTTGGTGATCAGGGTGATCGGGGTGATCAGGGTGATCAGGGTGCTTCTCGCCGGCACTTCGATCTACGACACCAACTTCGTTGCGCTCGCTGCGCTGCAAAAGGAATGGACTCGCGCCAACACCACCTATGCCCAGCGAGTTGCCCATCTCAAGGGTTCCGCTGGCGGCCTCAACGCCGGCTTTGCGTTGAGTTCCAGCACGATCCAGGATGACGCGGCCGCGGATATCCTGACCGGCGGACCCGACAATGATGCCTTCTGGGGTCGTTTCTCCACCGGCGCCAGGGACAAGATCACGGACAAAGCCAAGGCTGAAACTTCGAGCAACATCTGATTGCCGCGCTATACGGTCACACCACCTGGGCAACCGTTGCTCCAGTCTCGCGTTGAAGGATCTCTACTTTCGTTGGGTTGCGTATACCACCACTCTGGGCGGATTGTCCGGGTCCAGCGTCAACAATAGACCAGCCATGACCTTGGCCGGTTCACGATCGTAGACGCCGGCAAAGGCAACGAAATGGCCGTGGCTTTGCGGTCCCTGGATGCCGATGCCGCCCATGCCTCCTCCGGGGCCAATCCACATCCGCCCAAGCCGATCCAGCAGGATCATCCTCAGCATCAGTTTCTGCTGGTTGAATTTCACTGCCCAGCGGACATTGTCGGCCGAGACCTGCGAGGCCAGTCCATCGGCCACTTTTCGCACAGGACCGGTCGCGCCGTTTGAGAACACATATGTTCCCGGCGATGGCCCGTCGGCCGCGAAGTGCCGGGGGTCATCAAAATCCCAGTAATACGAAACGGGCGTATCCAACTGCACTTCCGCCCACGATGCGCCCGCATAGATGCTGATCGTACGACCCAGGCCCGTGCCATCCATTGCACGAAAGCGGGCCACTGCCGAACCGGCCGACAAACATGTCAACTGGTTCAGCGACGAGCGATGTGCTCCGCCGGCATCGCCAAAGCCCGCGTAGCCGGAATCACCATCGAGCGTCAGATCCCGCCCGCCGGCCGCGTTGACTTCCCAGCGGTACAGATGTGCCCCTTCACGGCCCAGCAGAATGCGCGCCGCATCATTCTCGATCCACTGCCCGCCATGGGCGCATCGGTCACCTTCACGGCCGGAGCATTGGCAGACGCTGCCTTGAGATACACCTGCACGGCCGCTGCCTTGCCCGCGCTGATTCGCCCCGGCACCACCAGCGTCAGGCGCGACTTCTTCCCCGGCCCGGCGGCATCAAGCTGCGCCGCCATGACCACCGGCCGCGCGCCATCCACGCGCCATGCCGCTATTGGTTGTGCTTGCTCGACTGGCAGAGCCAACTCGATTTCCACAGGCAGATCCAGTCGGTCGGCCGAACCCGCCTCGATTTCGAGGCCGAGACGCTCGGTCGCCGGCGCTACCCAAGTCGCCTCGGGCAGGAGCGGGCGATCGACAATCGCATCCGGCGGCGCCAGGCGACCCGCGCGCGGCAACATCAGCCCGATCTCCCGGGGACCGGGCGGACGTTTCCCAGACGCGGCCACCTCCCGTGCTTTGGCGATCCGCCCGGCCAGTTCATCATACCACTTGACCAGCGCATCATAGCGCCGCATGGTCCAGTCCAAGGCATACGGCCGGCTCTCGGCCAGCCACAACTCGGCAAACCGCCTCCCCAGCAGCGCATGGGCAGCGGCGTTGGATCGCACCAGCTTCTCCGCCTTCGCCAGCAGTTCCGCCGCCTGCGCCGGTGGCGCATCCTGCGCGTCGCGTACGGCCTCGGCGGCCTCCCAGCCATCAAGCACGCGCTGGGCCAGTCGCTCGATCCGCCGAGCCCCGTGCAAGTAGCTGTCCAGGATCCAGAGATTGGCCGATGCCTCCTTCCGACAGATCTCCAGATGCGCGATGGCCGGCTGCACGGCCGCCAGCAGTTCGCGGGCGGCCTCGCGCTGTCCTTCGGAACGTGGGGCAAAGTCGTTGTCCCAGAACCGCTGGTTGGGCAATCCGCTGATGCCCGGTTGTGAGAGGAGTATGATCGCCTGGCCGAAATGGTCCTCCTTCTCGCCGAACAGCACGGCCCCGATCCGCCGGTTGAACTGCTCGACCGGAGTCGTCGAAGCATTCCAGGCGCATTCGGCGCCCCAGGCCATGCCGTGCCACTTGTGGCCCTTGAGCCCTTCGCCATCATCCAGCCAGTCGGTGTTCAGCATCCCCATGGCCCCGTGCCGGGCGCCGTCGCGGACGAAGTTATGGATGTTGACGTTGGCCGTCGCAAAATCCGGCAGGATCCGGTTCCAGTTGCTGACGCCGGGGCAGGCGAAGAACTCGTAGCCGGATTTGCTGAACGGGATGATCTGCCGCTCGAAGCTCGCCTCGGCGCCGTAGCCCCAGGTGAGCATGATGGTGTCGCGTGGGATTTCCTGCAAATGATCCGGGTGCTGGAGGATGATGTCGCCCCACATCATCATACGCTTGCCGTATTTGTCGTGGAGCAGGTCGTGCAGGCGTCTCAGATGCTGGGCATACACGCCACCGACGCCGATCTTCTTGGCCAATTCCTTGGCGGAACCGGTGCCCAGGCCCTCTGTTTCATCGCAGCAGACATTGAAGAACTCCAGCGGGAGATGCGGAATCACTTCGGAATACAGGTCATCCAGCAGGGCATAGGTTTCTTCGCGAACTGGCGTCAGGACTTCGCCATTCTCGCGGAGATTGGCATACTGCGGATGCTTGAGGATGGCGCCCCAGTGGCCGAAAGACTGCTGGTTGCCCAGGATCTCCACACCCAGTGGCCGGGCGAAGGCCACCAGCGATCGCAGGTCGTCGGCCGACATCGACCCATCCCTGGGTCCGATCTCCGGATGCTTGCGGAACTCGTACTGGTACTCCATGTAGTACGTCATCAGGTTGAGTTTGAGCATGGCCCCGAGGGCGGCCTGGTTCTTCAGCGTCTCCAGCGTCGAACTGGGTCCGCGGGTCAGGTCATCCTGAAATGCCCGCCAGCGCAGCGACGGCCAGTCGCGAATCGTGACACAGGGAATGGAACTCTCCTGGCGATTGGCGCGAATCAGTTGCACAAGTGTGTTCAAAGCGTGGACGGATCCCGCGATAGCGTGACCCTCGGCAACTACACAATCGGCGGTCACCACAAGCCCATACGCTTCATCGGAAGTCTGGGCGTCAATTCCGGGCACAGCCGGAATCACAGTTGGCTGCGGCCCGGCATGCAACGACCAACGCGTGCCAGATGCGGCTTCGCGCAACGCCGGTTCGGCCAATCCGGCTCGGCGGAACTCATCACAGACCGCCACCCCCGCTGCCTTGGCCCCCGCAGGCGCCTCCAGCACGAGCGGCCGATCGAGCCGGAAACGCCCCGGCTCAATCTTCACTTCCCTGGGGAATGGCACCAGTCGCAGAGACTCGCCCGCGTCGACCGCGAGCGTGACTCGACAACTCATCAGCACGAGCAACGCGAATACACAGATGCGCTTTGGCACGGTTGACTCCACTCTCGAAAGAATACGGCGGATTCTCCTCGCCGCGGCCGAAGCGGCAAACTCGCACCGCATGGGAAGCGCCATATCCAGGCAGCCTATTCACGCCCTTGCCATCCCGATACAAGAATCCAACCAATGGGTGGCGAGCTTCGCATATGACCAGCCTGAATGCCACGCTCAACGAACGTAACCCCCTGAGCCTCGTGGTGAAGGCCCGGAAGCTAAAAGGAGGGATGAGGGAGCCGATGCAGTGTGGATTGAGTGGGATGCGGGCAATTCCCTGGTGGGGTTTGGTCAGGTGTCGGTGATCGTCCTCAGCACCTGCTGCCGTTTCTTGTCGTAGACATGCAGTTTTCCGGGCGGCTCGGTCGCCGTCTTCTTGTGGCATCCGTCGCAATACGGCCAAGTTTGGCTCAGGCCACAGGCGCAGATCCACAGACTGCCAGCCTGCGGCTTGACCTCAATGGGATCCCTGGCCTCACAACGAATCAGGCGCGCCATAACACACTCCTGCATTCTGTCATCGGAGTTTCACCCGGGTTGGACGCAGAGATTCACGGGGGAATCAGCAGGGTGCCGTTTTCTTCACAGTCTCCACATAGCCGGCATGGCTCAAACTCGACCAAACATCCTCCAGCCCGCAATATCCGCCGGCCCGGTTCTATCCGTGTCGCCGTGAGGTCGTTAGAATCGCCAACAACAAGGAAACACGAAAATGGCCTCACGCATCATTGTCCGCATCGAATTGACCGCCCCGGCCAAGAAGGCGGTGGAAACACTCACTGAAAAGAACGGCATGACCCAGGTCGCCATGCTTTCGCGGCTGGTGGAGTGGTTCGCAAGACAACCCGACGCGGTTCAAACCGCGGCCATGAGCCTCGATCCAGAGGCGATCAAGGCGACCAGCAATCTGATCGTCAAGCAGATGGCGTCGGGAAAGTAGACGTAGATTCGCTGAGCGCAGGC
>JBEKVL010000127.1:0-10889 GCA_049514055.1 Tepidisphaeraceae bacterium
TCACCTGTTTGCCGCACTTGGGGGTTTCAGCCCAGAAATCGACGCCGTCAACGGCAATCGCGAACATCACGCCGTGGTGGTGCAGGTGATCGGGCGGCGCGTCCAGCAGGACATTGATGCCGACCGGTGTGTGCAACTCGCGGATGTACGGTTTGAAGGGAACCTGCTCGTGCTTGTAGAGAGCGAGCAGTTTCCCGCCGGACTCGATGCGAGCCCCGCCGGCGGCCGGCTGCTGGGCCGTGGCCGAGAGGGTGAATAGAAAGACCGCGACCGACGGCAGCAAGCGAGCCGGAACCATAGTGCTCCCTGGCCGACCTAATTCGGTTCGGCCGGTACTATCTATGGCCGCGGAGCGGTTCTGTTGCAAGGGGATATGAGGTGCTGCCCGCATGCAGGGTGTGCCCACGGATCTTGGCAATTGACTCCTGGATAGCCGTGATCGGTGATCGCGGCCGGGGACCGCGATCACCGATTGCGGCTACAGGCAGGCGGGGCACACGCCCGGCCGTGCAGGAGTACGGCCCTCCCGACTGCCAAAACACCCGGTCACACCCAGGTGAAACGGTTCCCCCGGCGGCACCCTCTTTATTCAAGCGAGCAGACCCGTGCGAAATGCCGCCGTCGGGTTTTTGTCATCTTTGGCATATCGGACGAAAACTGTGGACAAAACACCCGCGAAGTGCGAATATGCAGAGATTAGCGGAGCGGCCCAACTGCTTGTCGGGCCGCGATCTATGTTGAACAGGATCGTGGGCCGATGGGCCTGGTCCCGGTATGGCTTCGGTTCAGATTGAAACACCTGCGAATTGGCACCAATTCCGGAGGCTCTTCATGTCTATCAGTTGTTCCCGGCGGAACCGGCGCGATCAGGCGGTTTCCAAGGCTCTCCGCAGCACGGCGGAGCGTTGCGTCTGCGAGTCTCTCGAGAACCGCCAACTGCTCGCGGCCGCGCTGCCTGCCGTGTCGGTGATCGCGATTGTCCCGAACGCTTCCGAGGACGGCGTCAACGGCGTCTTCCGCGTCATGCGCAGCGGCGGCAACAGCAAGCAGGCGCTGAACATATCCTACACCCTCGCCGGCACGGCCATTCCCAGCTTGGACTACGTGCGCCCCACGACCATCCGCATTCCCGCCAACCAGCCCTATGTCAGTGTGCCCATCCAGCCCATCAACGACCATCTCGTCGAAGGCACGGAAAACGTCGTTTTCCGGTTGCTCAAGTCCACCGTTTACAAGATCGGCGCGCCGTCGGCCGCCACCGTTTACATCGCCGACGCCACGCCGGCCGTGCTCAGCATTACGCCCGTCCAGAGCACGGCTTCCGACGCCCCCGGGCATCCGGCCACGTTCGTCATCTCGCGCACCGGCAACACCGGTTCCGACATCCGCGTCAACTATTCCACGTCCGGCACCGCGGTTGCCGGCACCGACTATGCGTTCATCGGCGACATCATCATCCCCGCCGGCCAGAACTCGGTGACGGTCAACATCAACCCCGCCCCGACCAGCCAGGTTGAACCGGATCGGACGGTCGTGTTCACCATCCTCCCCTCGACCGACTACCAACTGGGCGCCGCCAGCACGTTCACCGCGACCATCGTTGACGCCAACGCGCCCATCGTCAACCTCGTGGTCAGCGACGGCGAAGCGACCAAGCCCAACACACCCGGCAGCGTCACCATCACGCGTTTCGGCAACCAGCACAACGACACGCCCTTGAGTTTCACCCTCTCGGGCACGGCGATTGTCGGACAGGACTACCAGAACATCACCTCGATCGTCATCCCGGCCGGCCAGGATTCGGTCGTCGTCCCGATCATTCCGAAGGCGAGCGGGATCATCACCGGCGATACCACTGTCATCGTCACCCTCACTCCCGGCTCGGGCTACACGCTCGGATCCACTATCAGCGGCACGGTCGTGATCCACGACAACCTGCTCCCGCGGCTCTCGGTGACCGCGACCGACGCCGTGGCCTCGGCGCCCAGCGATCCGCTCGACACCGCCACCTTCACGGTCACCCGTTTCGGCGATACGCAACAACTGATCCGACTGATGTATTCGCTGACGGGAACAGCCCTCGAAGGCTCGGACTACGAGTTCGTCGGCATCGTCTACCTGCTTCCCGGCGAAGCACAGATCCCCGTGGACATTCTCCCGATCGATCCGAGCACTCCCGTCGGCGACCGCACCGTCATCTTCACGATCCTGCCCAGCGCCGGGAACTACACCCTCGATGTTCCCTCGGCGATCACCGCCCAGGCCGTCATCCACGACAACACCGCGCCGCTGATCACCGCCGCCGCCTCACAGCCCGACGCGTCCGAACCCAACATCAACGGCCAGTACACTCTCACCCGCACCGGCGACCTGCGCCAGGATCTCACGCTCAACTTCCACATGGAAGGCACCGCCGTCGCGGGCGTGCAGTATCAGCCAATCACCTCCATCACCATCCCCGCCGGCCAGACAACAGTGACCGTGCCTCTGACGGTGATCGACGGAGGCGTCGGCGGAGCGGACACCACCGCCACGCTGGTCGTCGACCAGGGCACGACCTACTCCATCGATGCCAACAACTCGGCCACGGTGACGATCCACAACATATACGGGCCCCTCGTCAGCGTCACCGCGTCCCAACCGGACGCGTACGAGCCGGGCACGCCCATCAATCCCGGCAGCAACGGCGAATTCACCGTCACGCGTCTGGGTGACGACAGCCAGGATCTCGCCGTGTCGTTCCACCTCACGGGCAACGCGGTCGCGGGCACGGACTATCAGGCCATCACGGACATAACCATTCCCGCCGGCCAGGGCAGTGTCACGGTGCCGGTCGTCCCCATCGACAATTTCACCGTGGATCCGCTTCGAACCGTGACCCTCGTGGTGGACACGGGCGCCGGCTATACCCCCGACGCGCAGAACAACAGTGCCACCGTCACCATCCACGACGACAGCCCGCCGGTCGTCACGGTCGCCGCTTCCATCCCCGACGCGACCGTGCCGGGCGTGAATGGCCAGTACACGCTCACGGTCACCGGCGACTGGGACCAGGCGATCACGCTCAACTTCCATATGGAAGGCACGGCGGCCAAGGACGTCGATTACCTCGGCATCGACAGCATCGTCATTCCGGCTCCCGCCGTGCCAACCGGCACATATCAGATCACCGTGCCGCTCCAGGTATTGGACAGTGGCCTGCCCAATGTTGGCGACTTGACGGCCACACTGGTGCTCGATCCTGGCACCGGTTACGAACTCACCGGGCAGGTGGTCGACGACAGCGCCACGGTCACCATCCATAACACCAACACCCTGCCGCTCGTGACCGTGGTTGCGGCCGTGCCGACGGCGGAGGAAGGCGGCGGTTCCGGCGTCTTCCTCTTTACGCGCTACGGCGACCTGTCATCGGCATTGGCGCTCGATCCGGGCACCGACTACACCATGAGCGGCACCGCCATTCCCAACACCGACTATTACAGTTTCGGCAGGATACTCTTCTCACCCGGCGAGGCGCAGGTGAAAGTCTACGTGCCACCGCTCGCCGACTATCTCATCGAGGACGACGAAACCGCGACCCTGACCCTCCAGCCATCGGGCAACTACGTGTTGAACGGTCAGAACGCGGCGAGCATCACCTTGTACGACAACGACATCGCCCTGCTCGTGACCAAGCCGGATGCATCCAAGCCCGTGGCGCCCTATCCCGGCTCCAATGGCGAGTTCGCCATTGTCCGCGGCAACAGCAGCAACAGTCAGACCGACGTCATCAATTACACCGTGAGCGGCAAGGCGACATTGGGCACCGATTACACGCTGTGGGCCATCCTGCCCCAAGACATACCAGTGCCCACACCGCAGTCGTATGAGGTCCGCAAGACCCCCCAGGACACCCTGTGGGCTCTGCCCCAGAACACGCAACTGACCACCGCTATCGAACTCAGCTCCACAAGCGGCACGATCACCATGCCCGCCGGCATCACGGAGGTCGACGTGTTGGTCGTCCCCCTCGCCGGCGTCCCGCAGACCGAAGACGCCGACATCGTGATGACTCTCAACCCGGGCACGAACTACACGCTCGGCTCCACAGACCCGACCGCCGTTCCCCCCTATGGCACTGGAACCGTCACGCTTCACAAGGACGGCGACAGCTTCGTTTCCGTCCTCGCCACCATTCCCAACGCGGCCAAGCCCGACGGCACCCCCGCCGTCGACGGCCAGTACACGTTCACGCGTACCGGCGACCTCAGCACGACCGTCGTGGTCAAGTACAAGATGTCGGGCAATGCCGCCGAGAACATCGATTACGATCTTGTCGGCGATTTCACGTTCAACCCCGGCCAGAGCACGATCACTGTCGCGCTTGACCCGAACGCCAACAATATTCCTACATCCACGCAGGACGCGATCCTCACGCTCGATCCGGGTGAAGGCTACGCCGTCAGCGGCACGGGCAGCACCGCCGATATCACCATCTACGACCGCTTCCCGCTGGTCACCGTGACCGCCTCCAAGCCGAACGCCGGCGAGCCCGCCACCAATGGCGAATTCACCGTCACCCGCTATGGCAGCACCGCCACGGACCTCAGCGTGAATTACGTCATGCAGGGCACTGCCGATCCCGGCTCCGATTACGTGCCCCTGGGTCCCATCACCATTCCGGCCGGCCAGGCATCGGTGGTCGTTCCGCTCACCGTGGTCAACGACAACATCCACGAACTCACCGAGACCGCAACCCTCTTCCTCACCCCGAGCCCCACGGCGGCCTACTATCGGGACACGGTCCATTCGGCAACCGTCACCATCACCGATGACGATCCCGTGCCGGTCATCAGCATCGCCGCGTCCCAGCCCGACGCCACCGAAGGCGTCACCGACGGAGCGTTCACCATCACCATCGTCGGCGGGCAGGAATTCGGCTTCCCGATCAACTTCCATATGACGGGCACCGCCGTCGGAGGCACCGACTACACGGCCATCACTTCCATCACCGTGTCGCCGGGCGTGACCCAACTGACGATTCCAGTGCATGTGCTTCTGGACAACAGTCCTGAAGGCGCCGAGACCGCCACCCTGGTTCTCGATCCGAGCACCGGCGCTTCCCCCAACTACACGCGCGGTGCTTCCAGAAGCGCGACAGTAACGCTGCTTGCCCAGGGTGCGCCTTATGTCACCATTGTCACCACGGATCCCGTGGCGACCGCAGACGGAAGCAAGCCGGGCCTCTTCACCATCACCCGCACCGGCGACACCACCCTGGCTCAAGTCGTCAACTTCACGCTCTCGGGCACCGCGGTCAACGGCACCGACTACGCGCAGATCAACCAGATCGTCATTCCCGCGGGCCAGGCGACCGTGCAGGTGCCGATCGCCGCGATTCCCGGGCCGGTCGGCCCGGCCAAGACCGTCATCCTCTCCATCGCGGCATCGCCCGACTACGTGGAATTCCCGGGCATGCAGTCCGGCACCGTCTACATCTCGCCCGGCCTGACCGTCACCGCCACCGTCAACCCGACCTGGGAAATCTCCGCGCCCCCGGCCGTGTTCACCATCACGCGCGGCAGCGGCGATCTCACCCAGCCCCTGGTCGTCAACTTCATCATTGGCGGCACCGCCGTCGCGGGCACCGACTACCAGGCCGTTCCCAACCAGGTCACCATCCCCGCGGGCGAGGACTCGGCCAAGGTCAGAATCTACGCCATCCGCGAGGATGTGACCCACGGCACCAAGACCGTCACCCTCACCCTGCAGGCCTCGGGCGGACTGACCCCGGTTGTTCCGCTGAACACGGCGTCGATCGATATCCTCGACGCCGCGCAGGTCTCCGTGAACGCCTATACCAACATCGCCACCGAATCCGGCTCGCCCGGCATGTTCAATTTCCAGCGCATCGGCGACACCACCGGTCCGCTCGTCATACCCTATGTCCTGACCGGCACTGCCACCGAGGGCGTCGACTTCCAGACGCTTGGCCAGATCGTCATTCCCGCCGGCATGGTCTCAGTCGATGTGCCGCTCGTCCCATTCCGCGACTTGTACACCGGCCAGGACGAATACGTCACTCTCACCATCCTGCGCACCGCTGATGTCGTGCCCTATCCGCAGGCCAGCGCCACCATCACCATCATTGAAGACATTCCCCAGGTCAGCGTCGTCGCCACCACTCCCACCACCGCCGAAGGCGGCGCTCCGGGCGTGTTTACCTTCACGCGCGTCGGCAATCTGGGCCAGGCCGTGGAAATCAACTACCAGGTCACCGGCAGCGCCATCCAGGGCAGCGACTACCAGACCCTCGGGCACATCATCATCCCCGCCGGTCAGGCTTCGCTCGACGTCGATGTAATCGCGTATGCCGACGACCTCGTCGAAGATAATGAGACCGTCACCATCCAGATCCTGAATTCGTCCAACGTGACCGCCGCCACCCCCAGTTCCGCGACCATCACCATCAGCGACATGACGCCGCCGGTGGTTTCAATCGTGTCCACCGTCGGCGACCCTCAGGCTTACGAGGAAGGTCCGCTGCCGGGCATCATCACCTTCTCCCGCATCGGCAACGACGCCAGCGACCTCACCCTCAGCTACACCCTCGGCGGAACCGCCATCGAAGGCACCGATTACCAGACGATCGGCACGATCGTCTTCCCGGCCCACACCCAGACGCTCACCATTCCGATCATGCCGATCGACGATAACATCCCCGAACCAACGGAAACGGTCGTCTTCACGCTACTCGCCAGCGCGGACTACGCAATCACCGATCGGAACCAGGTCACCGTCAATATCTACGACAACGACCTGCCCACGGTGTCCGTCGTCGGCAACGACACAGTTGGCATGGAGGGCCAGACGCCCGCGAACAACGGCATGGTCACCGTCTGGCGCAATGGCGACCTCTCGCAACCCATGACCGTGACACTCGACCTTTCCGGCACCGCAGTGGCGGGCAACCTCGTCAGCGCGCTGACAACTCCGCCCACTGTCGACCCCCAGAGTGCCGACTACTACTTCTCGCAGAACTCGCTTCTTCCCGCAACCGCAACCACGCTTCTCGCCTCTGATTACGCCACTGGCCTCTCTCCTTATTCCGTCATCGCGGCGGACTTCAATGGCGATGGCAAGATGGACCTGGCGATCGCCAATTCCGCCGACGACACCGTCAGCGTGCTGCTGGGCGATGGGAGCGGCGGATTTGCCGCCGCAGTCAATTACGCCACGGGCACGACCCCCTGTTCCATCATCGCGGCGGACTTCAACGGGGACGGCATGATGGATCTGGCGGTCGCCAACTCCGCCGACAATACCGTCAGCGTACTGCTGAACGACGGCAACGGTGTCTTTGCCAACCATGTTGACTACGCCACGGGCACGACCCCCTGTTCCATCACCGCGGCGGACTTCAACGGCGACGGCAACATGGATCTGGCGGTGGCCAACTCCGCTGACAACACCGTGAGCGTGCTGATGAACGACGGCAGCGGCGGCTTTGCCGGCCACGTGGACTACGCGACTGGAACGACGCCAGGTTGCGTCACCGCAGTCGACGTCAACGGCGACCACAGGATGGACCTCGTGGTGGCCAACACCGGAAGCAACACCGTCAGCGTGCTGCTGAACAACGGTAGCGGTGGATTTGCCGCCAAGGTTGACTACTTCACCGGCTCGGCGCCTGTATCGGTCACCGCGGCGGACTTCAATCGCGACGGCAAGATAGACCTCGCGGTGGCCGATTCCGCCAGCAATACCGTGAGCGTGTTGCTGGGCAATGGCAGCGGTGGATTTGCGGGCAAGGTTGATTACGCCACCGGCACGACCCCGAATTGCGTCGTCGCGGCGGACTTCAATGGCGACGGCAGGATGGACCTTGCGGTGGCCAATTCGGCCAGTAACACCGTCAGCGTGCTGCTGAACAACGGCAGCGGTGGATTCGCGGCCAAGGCCGACTACACGACGGGAACGACCCCTTATTCCGTCACCGCGGCGGACTTCAACGGCGACGGCAAGATTGACCTCGCGGTGGCCAATTCCCTCAGCGACACCGTTGGCGTGTTCATAGGCAATGGCCGGGGTGTTCTCGGCAAGAACCGGCTGCAGGTCACGATCCCACAGGAACAGAGTTTCGTCCAGATTCCGGTCTTCATCAACGACAACGCCATCCCCGATGGCACCAGGACCGCCATCTTCACGGTTGTCCCGACTCCTGGTGTCTACCTGGCCAACCCCAGTGGGAGTTCGACCACCGTCACCATTCTCGACAACGAAGTTCCCCGGCTCTCCGTCATGGCACCGATACCGCTGGCCACTGAACTCGGCCTGTCGCCCGGCACCATCACCATTGCCCGCCAAGGCACACTCGAAATCCCGCTCACGGTGTCGTACACGCTCGGCGGCACCGCCACCAAGGGCGTTGACTACCAGGATCCCGGCACCATCGTGATTCCCGCCGGGGCGGCCTCCATCGACGTTCCGATCACGCCGATCGACAACCACCGCTCCACGGGCCCGTTGACCGTGATCTTCGCGCTCCAGGCATCACCCACCCAGTCCTACTCGCTCGACCCGCTCAATGCCAACACCCAGGCCACCGTCACCATCGCCGACGCCGAACCCGCCACCGTCACCGTCGCTGCCACCCAGCCCAACGCCTCCGAGTCCGGCGTGCAGGGCCAGTACACCTTCACCCGCGTCGGCAATATCACCAACGATCTCCCCATCACCTACCAACTCACCGGAACCGCCACCGTCGGCTCCGACTACCAGGCGCTCGGCAATATCGTGATCCCGGCCGGCCAGGCGTCGGTCACCGTGCCACTCATCCCGATTGACGACACGCTCGTCGAGCCCATCGAAACCGCCGTCCTTACGATTCAGCCCTCGCCAAGTCTCTACGTCGTCGGCACGCCGTCATCGGCCACCGTCAACATCCTCGACAACGACGACACCAGCCCGCCCACCATAACCGCCTTCACCAGGCCGAAGATCGTCGCCGGCGCCAACTCGCCCACCTTTACCGTGACCTATGCCGATGCGTCGAAGGTTGATATCACCTCCTTCGGCAATGGCAACCTGCTGATCACCGGGCCCAAGGGATACCGCCAGTACGCCATATTCGTGTCGGCCAATGCCACCGCCAATGCCGCGGCCATCACCGCCACTTACCGCATCATCACCCCCGGCCCGACGTGGGATTCCACCGATAATGGCACCTACACGGTCTACGTGCAGCCCAACCAGGTGAAGGATGTCTATGGCAATGCGATGGCGACGCAGGTCGCCGGGACCTTCCCTGTCACCCTCGCAGCGCCCAAGAAAGCCGCAGTAAAGAAGGTGGCCGCCAAGAAGGTCGCGGCCAAGCCGCTCGCCGCGGCCAAGCCATTCGTATTCAACACGACCACGACGATCGCCGACCTGCTGGCCTGACCGGCCGGGCGATGAAGTATCCAAGGCACGGGCTCTTTCGCCCGTGCTTTCTTCTTGGGCGGTATCGCGCCTGCAGACCGAGGAGAGCCGCGGCGCTCAAGGCGGTGGCCGATCTGATCGGGCCGGCCATTCTTGACCAGGTCCGCGCCGTATCACGACGAATTGCCGGCGATCCACCAAAGGACCAGGCCGTAGTATAAGAGACTGTTCATGAATACCGACACGCCCGCACAAGTTCTATCCGCCGAAGCGGCCCAGCCGCCGCGAAAGCTGACGATCTGGCACGCCGTGGCGATCGGCCTGCTGGCGGCGGCAGTATGGGTGGGGCTGTTTGTCGCGGCCGGGCCGGTTTCCAGGTGGCTGACCTGCTGCGCCATGAACTACGAGTGCGACAACCAGATGGCGGCATCGCTGAAGTTCTTTCTGTTTGAGACCCCGCGTGTGCTGCTGCTGCTGGTGGCCGTGGTCTTCGTCGTGGGGATCATCCGCACCTTCTTCTCGCCGCAGCGGACGCGGGCGATGCTGGCCGGGCGGCGGCAGTTCGCCGGGAACATCCTGGCGGCCATGCTGGGGATTGTCACGCCGTTCTGCTCCTGCTCGGCGGTGCCGCTGTTCATCGGTTTTGTGACTTCCGGCGTGCCGCTGGGCGTGACGTTCTCGTTCCTGGTGGCCGCCCCGATGGTCAACGAGGTGGCGCTGGTGCTGCTCTTCGGCATGTTCGGCTGGAAGGTGGCGCTGTTCTACCTGCTGACCGGCGAGGCCGTGGCCATTCTCAGCGGCTGGATCATCGGCCGGCTGGGCATGGAGAAACACGTCGAGCCCTGGGTATACGAAACGAAGGTGGGCGCATCCGAGAAAGAGCGCCTGATTTGGTCCGACCGCATCGCGGACGGCTGGATAGCCGTCAAGGAGATCGTCGGCAAAGTGTGGCTGTATGTCGTGGCCGGCATCGCAGTCGGCGCGGCCATCCACGGCTACGTGCCCGAGGGGTTGCTGGCATCGTTCATGGGCAAGCGCGCCTGGTGGGCGGTCCCGCTGGCCGTGCTGCTGGGCAAAGGTGCCGCGCTGGGCACGGTGCTGGCGTTCATGATGTCGGTGATCGGCCTGTCGCTGCCCGAGGCGGTGATCCTCCGAAAAGTCCTCAAGCCGCGGCTGATCGTCACGTTCTTTGGCATCGTGGCGACGGGAATTCTGATCGTGGGGTATCTGTTCAATTACGCATTTGCGTGGGTGATGTGAACCAGTTGGAATGAATGTTTTTGTTTGTCATCATTCTGGTAGCATGCTGTCGGCCTCCTGTGCCAATGTTTTTTCGAACAGACCATTCGCTCCTTGAATGCGGAGGTTTCTATGGCGAGTACCAACACGCCCGTTTATCTGCTGAGTCGGGACTCTCAGGAATCTTCGTCGTTCACGTTTGCCAATTTGGCGTCCCTGACCGGCCGTGCCAGCATTCGAGACGACTTCAA
>JBEKVL010000128.1:0-10863 GCA_049514055.1 Tepidisphaeraceae bacterium
GACGTCCCTGACCGGTTGCCAATCCGCCGGAAACGTAAGCAGCGCCACCGGATCAAGTTCCGCAAGCGCCTGGGCAACCACGCCTGCGACCTCAAGCAGGAGCTTGGCCTGCATTTGCTCCAACGGCTGACCGAGCCGCTCTTGACAGTTGGCCAGGGACTCGCGGAGTCGTGTGCCCGAGTCACGCGCTGGAATTCGTCCCATGAGCGTCGCGGCACACATCACCTGATCCGCTGCGATGCGTTGGTCGCGAGCCACAAACCGCTTGAGTGTTCGTTCGCAAAGGGCGGCATCGATCCATACCGGCGGGCGGGCGTGGTCCACGGGCACATCGCTCACCGCACTCTGCAGCGCCCGCGCCAGATCGGCTCGATCTTGCTCTGTATCCGATAAGGCCCGCCGCATGCTCTTTTCGAGCAACCCAATAACTTCCCGCGAATTACCATCGTGTCGCGCCGACATCGCCAGGGCGACGGTTAGGAGCATGGTCTTGTCGGGCAACCGTCCGGCTCCCTGAAGCCGAGTGGCCAACCACTGGAATGGGATGGGCCGCCGCCGCGCCACTGCGAAACTCAGCAGCAGCGCCTCAATCTCGCCGTGCTCGGCTTGGATTCCCCCAATCAGCACATCCAGTTCATCGTCCGGCAGCGATGTTTCAAGCGCCTCCAGGCATTCCAGGCGGACAAATCTCGGCGCGGTCACCGAGCGGGCCAGATGCTTCAGAAGCTTCGTCCCGCTACGGATCGGAAATCCCTTCAATGCCGAAAGCATCACGATTTGCGTCGGCCGATCGGCGGGCGCGCAGGCGATTCGCCGGAGCAGTAAGTCCCGACCGGCGGGATTGAGCCGACTGCGACCGCCTTCCACATGCTGAAGCGATCGCCGTGCCAAGCCAACCGCGACGCGCGAGGCCGCAATCTTCCCGGCAACCAAGTCCACCAGGACGCGGGTCGCCTCATTTCCGCCGATCAGCCCAAGGCTGGTCGCAATCTCCTCCTGCGCCTCATCGGGCAGATCGCCGCAGCGCAGCCGCGCCTCAAGGGCGGAAACGGCTCCGAGATCGCGCGCTGCCCCCGTGTCCAGGATTGCCTTGCGAAGCGCCGGATCGGACGATGGGGCCTGGCTCAGAGTCCGCCGGTTCTCTTCCATCGTCTCCCGGCTCAAACCACCCCACAACTCCGCCTCCACCCTCTCCCGCATCGCTGGGTCAAGCAACTCCGTAATCCGCTCGGCCCGCCCAATCTCCGCCGGAACGGTCGAGGTGATGCAGTCCAGGACAAACTGATCGGGGGATTTGTCGGCGGCGGCCGCCCTGCACAGCGCCACCGGATCAAGGCGGGCGAAGATCGACACGCCCACTTGCTTGACGTCAAGGTCGGAGGTCCCGTTGATGCGCATCCACAGTTCGCTGCGCAACTTCATCATCAAGTCGGGCCGCCGCTCTCCCGTGGGGCAGGCCGCCAGCAGCCTTCCCAATCGATACAGGACCTGCCCGTAGCGGTCGCGCGTTTCCATCCAACGATCCAGAAGAGCCCGCCCAGCCTTCCCTGCCGCCGATGCCAACCCCACGACAAATTCGAGGATCACCAGCCGCGATGCCGAAAGGAACGCCCGCTCCAGGCAATGGGCCAGCTCCGGCTCGACCAGCGACTCAAAGTGCCTGGCCGCGAAATACTCCTGAAACGTCGCGTGCAGGAACGCCAGGTTCTGGGCATCCCGGTCCACTTGACTGACGAAACGGCTGGCAACCACGGCCTCGGCCTGCTCGCCATCCAGCTTGCTCCCCAGTTCCATTGCGGAAAACAGATACCGAGGTGCGGATTCGTCAAGAAGCAATCCGAATGACAGTCGGCCCAGACCTGCAAGAGATTGGGCCATGAGCCCCCCACGTTCCGCCGCGACATCCACGATCCACTGGGCCGCGCGTTGGTACAGTTCGCAGGGCGTCCACTCGGTAACCGCGTCGACGCCAGACTGGGCAAACGAACGGGTCAGCAGCGCCAACATGAAGGGATTGCCTGCCAGTTCCCTCAAATCGTGATTGGCCTCGACCTGCTTGAGCAGGTCCGACAGCAACGACTCCCTGCTCAGGGCGGCGAGGTAGCGGCTCGCCAGCGTGTCTCGTCCCTCCTGGCTCAGGCCCGCGAGGTGATAGACCTCGGCCCGCCGACCGATGGCCAGTCGTCTGGGAAAACCAGAGGGACGGGACGTCACGATGGTCGTGAACAGTCGCGCCTCTTGCTCGATGCGTTCCTGGACCCGCTCGCGCCGAGCCGGCGGCACTTCGTCCCAACCATCCAACAGCAGGAGATAATTCACTCCCTCCCTGGCCGCCCCACGCAGCCAGTTGGCCGCGCCGACGCACTCGCCAGCATTGATCCCCACCGTATCAAAGAAGTATTCCAGTATGGAACGGCTCGGCGACTTTGCGAGTTCCAG
The DNA here is from genome assembly GCA_049514055.1 of Tepidisphaeraceae bacterium. Lineage (GTDB taxonomy): Bacteria > Planctomycetota > Phycisphaerae > Tepidisphaerales > Tepidisphaeraceae > JANYKD01. Next base: position 2,440 of record JBEKVL010000128.1, read on the forward strand.
CGAGAACGCGCCGAGGCTCACCACGACCGGCGCCTCATAATCGGCGATCCGTTGCTCGGCCACGCTGCGCGCGATCCATTTCACCAGGGTCGATTTGCCGCTTCCCGGTTCCCCGATCACCACGCAAAAACGGCCGATCCTCGACACCATGCTCTCAGCGTCGATGGCGGCATGCGTCTCCTTCGTCATGCGTCCCTTCACCCGTCGAACCGGATCGGCGCCAGGGTCCGCGCTGGCTTCGATGTGCTCATCGGGGACAGCGAACACTTCGACAAACACTTGATCTATGGGGATTTCGCGCTCGTCGGAGAACGCCAGCTTGAGATAAGCCCATTGTCGTCCCTCGGCAAGCTGCTGGAACCACCTCCGCATGCCCTCACGGCACGCCGTATGGTCCTGTTCACTCGCCCCAGGTTCCACCGCGACTGCCTGGGATGGTTGCACCGAGTCGCAGTGACCACGGGACACGGCTTGGACGGCTCGCTGCAGGTAGCGGTCTGCGGCCGTCGCGGGGTCGACGGCGGCGTTCAGCAGCCGCCGAATGCCGAACCGCATCGCCCCCAGATCAACCGGGGCGCCAATGGGGTAACTGGCCGAAAGATGCGCTGCCACATCCTCAAGCCGGTCCACATGACTCCCGGGGACCAGGGCCAGGAGCAGAGCCAGCGTTTCGACGCGAAGTTTCAGTTCCTCCAAGTCATCCGGACCCGCCCAGGCCAATGGCTTGCCAAGCTCCAGTGAGCCGAGCAGGATGAAGGCGTGCCGCCAGATTTCAATGACAGAACCGTCGCCATCAGGTCGCATAACATAAGCCTCAAAGGCTATTGCAGCGGGAACCGTCTCCGAAATCAACCGCGGGCCGTGGGGCGGGGGGTCGGGGGGTCGGATCGAAGCATTCTCCGCTGTCTGCATAGCACTGCTAAGATCGCGCCGACAGGCAAGGATCCGCTCAGATTCGGAAGTCCCATTCTAGCGACCGGTGCTCGCCGTCAAGGAACTACTCCATGAGTACCCGGAGCCTCTTCTCCGACGGTTCCTCCTTGACCGCTGCGCCCGGTCGCTGCCGATCCCTTCCTCTATCGAAGCTGAGGCGGAAATATGGTTGGTACACAACCCCGTGGACCTTCGTTCCCTTGTTGTGAAGGAGTCGGTCACGCCGGTTCTATGCCGGTCGCGAGCACCACGTCTTGAACTCAGACAACTCGGAAGTCACCGCACGAACGCCGGAGCATTCTTGCCGAGCCAGGCCTTGAGAGCGGAGTGGCTCTCGAATTCCGCCATCTCGATGCTGTCGATGGTTGGCCCGTTCTCCCCAACTTTCCTGATTTCCTCAGCAGTCATCTCGCGGACCCAAAGCACGCGATGCCGTTGCAGGCCGGCATGGGTGAGATTGATCGAGCCTTCGTTCAGCGGCCGGTCAAGGTTGCTGCCGCGGATCAGCACGAGATACACCAGGTCGCCGGAAAATTTCAAGAGCAGCCCATCAGAAGGGCTATATTGCCAGTTGCCAAGCCAGTTGTAGGGGAACCAGGTGCTGTTGCCATCTCGGAAACGCAACTCAACTGCGGCGGACACATCTCTCAGGCCGCGCAAATAGCCGAAGGCTCCGCACGAAGCCTCGGCTTCCTCGACCTCCGTTTCCGTCTGCGGCATAGACGCGGTATGTCCGGCCGCCTGGGATTTTCGTTGCAACCTCGCCTGATGTTTGCTGTCGTTGTCGAGCATGGCCCAACCCCTCCTCTCTACATTCCGTCTCGTTCGATGCCCGGCCGCATGATGTCACGCTGCTGGCCCAACGCGGCAGGGCCGCCGGCAATCGTCAGTTGCTTCTTCAGCCAACCCCGCAGGCGAGGTTCTGGCTGCGCCGCCTGGGAAATCTCCGTCGCCGACAAGGGCACGTCCGGCCGCTTGATTGCCTTCAAGAGCTCTTTCCGGTCGTCGGTGAATATCTGGGCCTGTTCCTTCCCGCGTGTCAGGGCAACATAGGCCGTCCGCTGGTCAGTCGCCGGGAGGGACTGGCTGGAGATGCCGACGAACACCTTGTCCACCGTCACCCCCTGGCTGGAGTGACTCGTCAGAACATACCCATGCGTTAAGTGACCGAAATCCCGGTCAATGATCCAGCCGTGATCGACGACGATGTCGCCTCGCTTGGTAAAGCCTTGCACGGACAGAAGAGAGCCGTTGCTGAGGCGATGCTTGCCATCCTTGGTTTTGCCGCCCGCCGTGACCCGCACGCGGTCGCCCACGGCCAGGGGGAACTGCGTCGGCCGGTACGCCTCAAACCGCGTGGCCAGCTCGGTGGGCGGCTTGACGCCCTCGCCCACGATCAGCCGCGATCCCTTGGTGAAGCCAGGCGCATTCTGGTGGAACTGAAGCAGGTCGCCCACTTCGTATTCGGTGGAGTCCGCTTTCTGTGCATCGGTCAGGTGGGTGGGAATCCAGGCCTTGACGATGCGTTGCTCGCCGAGCTTGCCTTGTGCCTTCAGCCCGGAGCGAATCGCCTCATCAATCAGGTTGGCCTCGGCGTGCGTCGGCGAGACGACGAGTGCGGACTTCGGTGTGCCATCCTTTTTCTTTTCAGCCACGGCCGCGAGGTAGGCCCCGGCCAACTGCTGGTTTCGGTCGCTATCCGCCACCTGCTTGATCCAGCCGAGCTTGTCCAACTGCTCGAAGCCCTCCTCGGTTCGACCTTCGCTGAGCGCCTGGGCCGCCTTCTTGTAATCGCCACTCTGCCTCAAAATGTCCGTCACTTCGGCCACCTTTAGCCCCGCTTTTTCCTCCAGCAGCTTCAGCGGCTCGCCCGCCGTGACGCTGCGATGCTGGCGGCGATCTCCGACCAGCACGACCCGAGCACCGACCGCTTCAGCCACGTCAAACACCGCAATCATGTCCCGCGTGCCGAGCTGGCTGGCCTCATCGACCAGGATGACGCCGTTGCGGGCCGCTTCCTTCATCCCCGAATCTTTCAGGAACCTGGCCACTGTGTCGGCCATGGCGAAGCCCGCCTCTTGGCGTAGCACTTCGCGGCTGGCCTTGACGGACTGGGCCAGAGCGACCACCGGCCGCTTGGCCTCGGCCAATGCCTCACCGATCTCCTGCTCCAGCGTCGTTTTGCCCGTTCCGGCCACGCCCCGGATGATCATCACCCGGTCACGCGAGCCAAGGACATGGCGGACGGCCGCCTTTTGTCCGTCGTTGAACCAATCCCGCGAGCAGGGCCGCGTTGGCTCGCCGAGCGGCCGGCAGCGCCCGCGACCCCAGCGGGCGAAGTCGATCAGCCGTGACTCCAGGGCCAGCATCTCTTTTGTTGTCGCCATCGGCCGGCCAGCGACCTCACTGCGGATCAGGGGACGCTCCCGCACCTCGCGTTGCACGTCCTCGACGGTGACGGAACCTATCCCACGTTTCAGAGCTTCGGTGGCGAGCTTACGTTCCGGCACCACCGCTTCACGCACGAAGCTGTGCTCGATGGCATGATCGACGGCCGCTTTCTCGCCATGCTCAGGCGGGGCGGCGGCACGCTCGCGACGGTGAACCGCCGCCAGCGTATCCCGTTCCTTCTCGCTCAGGCGAGCGTCCCATTCTTTGCGTAAGCCCTCCCAGCCGAGCGTTGAATCCTTCTTTTCCCGCGTCTCGGCCCCGAGTTCCGCCTTGCGATCGGGATCGGTGATGCCGCGTTCTTCGGCCACTTGCTCGATCAGGGCGGTACGCCGCGAGAAGCGTTTGAGCACGTCCGCCGGCATCCCGGCAATCTCGAAATCGTCGCGTTTGCGTTCAATGCCGAAGCCCAGATCCTGGAGTTTGTTGGCCAGGCGAACCCGAAACGCCGCCTGGAAGTACGGGGCATCCCGTTTGAGTTCCCGGAACTGGCCGGCCTTCCAGCGGTGTTCGGCGTCGTCCCAGGTCGTGTTGAAGGTGAAAACGTGGGCGTGCAGTTGCGGATCGGGCAGGCCATCGACGGGCCGTGAGGTGGTATGAATGAACTCCGCCCAGACCATGTTGCCCGTGAGCCGGTCCGTATCCTGGCCCCTTTGTCGGACCCGCGTTTTCATCTCGAGTTCGATTTCACGCATGGTCTGATCGACCGCCGACCGGAACGCACCGAGAATGGCCTGATCGCCGCTCATGGCGTAGAGAAGGGAAACGGATTTCTCCGCCGAGAACGTGAAATCGTAGCCCACTGTCCGTTCACCGCGTGTTCGCACGGTCAACTGTTCACCGGTTCTGGGATGGAGATTGTCGCACAAGCGGTTGAAGGAGTCCTGATCGACAGTACCTTCCAGCCCCAGCCGAGACGCCCCTTTGCCACCCCACGAGCCGACGATCTCTTTGCCTTCGCTATAATAATCTGCGGCTGCGTAATAACGCTTGGCGCCCTGTGGACTATTCTGTTGGGTGATGCGAATCATGCCTCCATTCTACTCTACCCCAAATTCGTTAACGGACTCTTAACTACTCGCCGCTCTCCCGCAGTCACTCTCGGTTTGCATGGATTGGGCATTTCGCCATGCCACTCAAACTCCACGGAAATGCCACGACCGCTGGCAATGAAGCTGTCGCACCAAGCAAGTATTTTTCGTTTGTGGCCATTTTGTGCTTGACAGCCCTCTGGAGTGGCTATCGTTGCCGGAACCTCGAGCGGTCGGCATGACCACCACCGCTCCGGCCTTCTGCTCTGGTGGATCAACGACCTGACGCCGCCACACGGTTCACCCATGGCCCCCATGGCCACAAGCGGCGCTTGGCATCCTCGTTGGGTTCGCTCCGCCGGCTTCCTTGCTTGTTTCCAGCCATCACCGCCACTGATATTGGTTGGGATCTGCTGGTTGCGGCCTTGACGATTGCTCGCCAGGTTCACTGCCTGATTTCACCTTGACGGAATGTGCTTGTCGCAACGGCATGGACCCCTTCTCCCAAGCCAGACCCGCCGGGGGCCTTGATTAACGGCACTTATGAACCCGCCGCCTGGCCGGTCAAGCAGAAAAGCCGCTTTCCGCAAGCGGAAGCCTTCAGCTTTTCAGCTTGACCGTCGCCAAGAGCTCCAGGCTAACGCGGGTTCTTATTGCATGCCGTAAGGCCCCGATTGGCGGGGCTGGAAACGAAAGAAGGAGATCATCATGTCTAAACCCGCACACAAAATCCGCATCGGCGTCCTGCAAGTGACCATCTGGCGCAACACCGGTGACAAGGGCAACTGGTACAGCGTCATTCCCACCCGGGGCTACAAGCAGGGCGATGACACCTGGAAGGAAACCGACAGCCTGGGCTTCGACGACCTGCTGACCATGGCCAAGCTCTTCGACCTGGCCCACACTTGGATCATGCACCAGCAGCAGGCCGACGCCAAGGCCCGCAAAGAATCCGAGCAGGCGGCAGCCTGAGCCGGATGCCGGCGAGGTGGCCACGCCGCCCGCCGGCCTCTTTGGCGATTTTCAACCCATTCTTGGAAAGGACTCCACTTATGACCACCAACGAACACACGCCCGGCCCGTGGCAACAACATTGGCAATTCATCGTCGCACCCGATCCCGAGGGCATCCACCCGGACATTTACATCGCCGAAATCGCCGAGGAAGACAGCGAGGGGCGGATTGCTTCGCCCCAACAGCAGAAAGGCAATGGCCGACTGATCGTTGCCGCCCCAGCGCTATTCGCGGCATGCCAGATGGTGATCGACCGCTGGGAACATGGCGATCTCGCCGAAGCGGCCAGGGCATGCCACACCGCAGTCAACCTGGCATCCCACGGACGGCTGCCGTGGGACATCACGGATGACGGGCCTGCCGGAAGCAGTCCTTATTCGGTGCTATTGCTCTACCCCGACTACGTCAACGACAGCGGCACGGAGACCTATTACGCCTTCGTCCAGGCCACCAGCCAGATCGAAGCCATCACCTTGGCCCAACGGCAAGCCGCCACCGCTCAGAAGTGGGTGGAGATGGGGCCGGAGGATTTCACTCCGCTGCTGGTGACGCAAGGGCACCACGCCAGCGCATCGCTTTTCAACAAGTGAACCAACCCCCCCAACAGAGAAAGGAATCCGCTCATGACCACCCGCACAGACCTCTACACGCGCGTCACCAACAGCATCATCGCCGACCTCGAACAAGGCATCCGCCCGTGGCTCAAGCCGTGGAATGCCGAGCATGCGGCTGGACGCATCACCCGACCCTTACGCGTCGGCGGCCAGCCCTATAAGGGAATCAATGTGATGATGCTGTGGTCATCGGCAATTGCCCAGAACTTCACCGCTCCCATCTGGATGACCTTCAAACAGGCGACGGAACTCAATGCCAATGTCAAAAAGGGTTCCAAGGGTTCCCTGGTCGTCTACGCCGACCGCATCACCAGAACCGAGACCACCAACAACGGCCAGGAGAATGAACGCGACATCTACTTCATGAAGGGTTACACCGTCTTCAACGTCGAGCAGATCGAGGGACTCCCGGCCCACTTCCACGCGGCCGCCAGCCCGCAGCTCGACCCGGTGCAGCGTATCGAGGCGGCCGACCTGTTCTTCGCCAACACCGGGGCCGACATCCGTCATGGCGGGAATGAGGCATATTATGCCCCCGCGTCCGATTACGTGCAGATGCCATCGTCGATGTTCTTCAGGGACGCTGAGAGCTATTACTCGACACTCGGCCATGAGATGGTCCACTGGACAAAGCACCCGGCCCGCCTCGACCGGGACCTTGGCCGAAGGAAGTTCGGCGACGAGGGTTACGCCCGTGAAGAACTGGTCGCCGAGATCGGTGCCGCGTTCCTCTGCTGCGACCTGGGCATCACCCCGGAACCGCGCGACGACCACGCCGCCTACCTGGGCCACTGGCTCAAGGTTCTTAAGAACGACAAGCGTGCCATCTTTCAGGCAGCCGCCCACGCCCAACGAGCCGTTGATTTCCAGCACGGACTCCAGTCCGGCACGGCACGCACCCGGGATCGTGAACTGGTTAGTCAGTCATGATTGGCCCGGCACTCAACATTTAGCCAAAGAAAGGAAGCACTCCATGACCTACACCTTTATTGAACTGACCGAAGACGAATTCGACACGCAGTATCCCCTTCTCACCAATCACTTGAATCCCCATGCAAGCTGGGCATTCGGCGACGATGCCGGCTGTCTATTTGAAACCTACGGCGAGGAGCTTGCCTCCGTGTGCGGCCAGGACCCGCAAACCATCTGGACTTTGGTCGATGGCGACGACAGCAACCAATACCTCGTGAGCGGCTACCACCTCGTCAACCGCATCGGTTACCTGGTCAGCACCATCCCATTTCCCACAGACGCCGAGATCCAGGTTCCCATTCTGAACGATTCAGACGCATAGGCGGTTACCGGCTGTTCCGCCGCAGTCCTGCGGCAACATCCTTGACCGCCGTGCCTGCTTGCCTCGGCATCCGGGCCGATGATTCGGCGGCCACGGTCTTCTTGCCCGAAAACTACTGACCGCGTCACCCATTGCCGGGTCCGCGTTGGCTCGGCGATGCGTTTGCCAATCACGGTATTGTTCCTCGGCCAAGCCCGACTTCCGTGGCTTCCCCCCACGGCCACGTCCGTCATCGTTTCCCGCCAGTAATACTTCCCGAGTCTTGCCGTCGCTTTGACCGCATCGTGGTCGGCAAAGTCCGAGTCCGCCGGGTTCGATTCCTCCAGGGAAGGCCCCCTGATCTTCACGCGATGCTGATCCCGAGAATCTCATCACATCGGCATCACAATTGCCCCCCCAAGCCAGGTACGAACCGGCTGAGAATCCTCCAAGCTGAAATACATCCATTTTGTACAGGCGTCTTCCCTATGCTCTGCATAGGTCGACTTGCACCGTTCCAGCCGGTTCAGACCTGCCCCAACGAGCCCCATTTGCTCGCACGCAATTCGATTCAGAACCATTCACAATCCCCATGGCGCCCCTGTGCCACGAAATATCGCCCCCGACACACAAAAAGAATGCTTTGGTTTCCATGAGGTTATGGCCGCGCGCGACGCGGGATCTCTATATATGTCCGCGCAGGGGCACGCGCGAGCAGCGTAAATCCTATTGAGGTTTGCCCCAAAATCGTGCTACAATCGTTAACATAGATTAAGCAATTAACCATCATCACAACATGGGAGGAACACATGGCATCACGTAAACGCACGCCCACCAAGGAACCAACCGAAACCTCGGTGGAGATCACAACCGCAGTCGCCGAACCACCGGCACCCGAGACCAACGGCAGTGGTCAGAGCTTCGCCGACAGGGTTGGGCAGAAGAAATGGATACCCGCCCCCGACCCATTCGAAATCGCCACGGATCGCCTGGCCGGTGTACGCCTGTTCGAGAGCAGGCAGGACCGGCAAATGGCGATCAAGTTTGGCCAGGGCCGTCCCGAGGACAAGCCGAGCCAGGCCGTCATCGACACGATGAAAGAGGCCGGCTA
>JBEKVL010000129.1:0-13169 GCA_049514055.1 Tepidisphaeraceae bacterium
CGAGGAACATCGGGGACGCTGCTACGAGGACGTGCTGACCTTCGCGACGCTGGCCTGTTTGGTGCGCGACGCCCTGGTGACGCACGAGGGTTCCGGGCGGGCCAGTTTCCAGCGGGCGAAAGCGGCCGGAGAACTGGACGTGCTGGAAGGTTCGGTCTACCCGAAACTGGCACGGTTGACGGACCTTCTGGAGGAAACGCGGTATCCGGCGGAGAACTTGCTGGAGGCGTATCTGTCGCGGTGGGGAATCGAGCGGATGTTCCAGAAAGTGACCGACGTGTTCAACCTCAAGCAGTTGCTCGGCTGCACGCCGAAGGCGAATATCTTCCAGACCTCGTTCTGTTTCGTGATCTACAACATGATCCAGATTGTCCGGGCGTACGTGGCTAGGGCCGGCGGAGTAACGAGCGAGCAGGTGTCGACCGAGAAACTCTTTGATGATGTGCAGGAGGAACTGGTGGCCTGGGGCAAACTCGGGGACACGAGCGTGGTGGCCCAGGTGACCGGGCCGGTGAAGACGGAGAAGCAGATGCGGAATTTGCTGGAGCATCTGCTGCATGACCAGTGGCTGGAGCGCTGGACCAAGGCGCCAAGCAATCCCCGACAGACCCGCGGGCGGACCCAAAACGCCAGAGGCGGCCGGACCAGCGTGTACAAAGTGTTGCAGCAACACCGCGCCCAGCGACGGACCGTCGCCCGGATGAGCCAGTCGCCCTTGTCGAATTTTTCGAAGCCGCAGGTGGGCAGGCCGTCGCGCGAGTCGCCGTCGGGGGCCGCGTCGAAGTGAACGTAGACGCCCTTGCTGCCCGAGGGATTGAAGCCGACGCAGAGGATGAACTTGGCCGGCACCTGGGTGGGCTCGACGTCGAGCATGACCCATTTCGGCTGGCCGCGCTCGAAGCGCGCGTAGGGGAACGTGAACTCGCGGATCACCTTGCCCTGTTCGTCGCACAGCCAGAGGCGGAAATCCTCGGCGGGCGGACGGACGGCGCCGTAGCGCGAGCCGTATATCTTTACGGCAGCCAGATACCATTCGCCCGCGGGTGAGTCGAAGGCGACTGCGTGGCCGCCACCGTTGATGCTGCGCATGCCCGCGGATGTGCCGTCGTCGCGGGCGAGTTCCTTTGCCTGGCCGGCCAACTGGGCGACCGCGAGGGTCGTCAAGTGGAAGTCGCTCATGGGCAGTTTGCTGACGAGGCGCTGGCTTTCGCGATTCCACCAGGCGTCGGCTTTGGGGTCGTCACAGGCCTTGGCCAGTGCCGGGCCGAGCGCGGCCGCGGGGTCGCGCGGGTCGAGTCTGGCCTGGCCCCAGGCGGCGAAGATGGCGGGGAGTTTGCGGTCGCCGGCGATTGCCGCAAGTTCCTTCCAGGCTTTGGCCCCGGCGATGGTCTCGTCGCGGCCGCCGGCGGCGATCTGGCGGTCGAGCCTCTTCATGCCGTCGGCCCGGTAGTCATACGCATCCCACCAGGCCGCCTCGCCCTCGCTTTCGTAGACCAGGTCCACCAGACGCGAGCCGATGTAGTGGGCCCAGCCCTCGGCCGCGGCGGTGGTCATCCAGTCGTGGCGGAGGATGGCGCGGTACATGGCCATGTGCCCGAGTTCGTGGCACATGCCGTATAGATGGAACACGCCCGTCTGCGAGGAACGGCGCAGAGCATCGGTGTTGGGAATGAGGAGCGTGATGCGGTCGCGGCCGTCGGTTTCGAGGTGGTTGCGATTGCGGGCATTGCAGTCCACGATCACATTGACCACGTCGGGCAGATCGAAGCCGAATTTGTCGATGGCGTGTTTGCGGGCCGCCCCGACGATGCGCGCGATCGACTGGGCATGTTGCAGCTCGATCCCGGTGTAACGAACGATGACGTGGTCGGTTTTGTGGGTCTGCTCCTGTGCGGATGCAAGCACCGAGATGCAGAGCCCAAGCACGAAGGCAAAAGCGCGGCGAGCCATTGGCAGTCCTCCTCAACCGATAAGACGCCAATGGCTCGCTGTTGTCGCAGAATTGCCGCGCTTTTCCTTCCGTTCACGTCGCAGCACGGCAGCACGTCCTGGTCGTGGATGCACATCTTGCCGCTGGCGATGACCGGGTGCGTTACCGAGGTGGGGGCTGGATGTTCATCCCGTGTTCATCCCGCCCCGCTTTGAAACAGGCCCTTTCGCCTGTATAACGACAGCCTCGAATAGAAGACCAAACAGATGCCTAAACGCACCGATATTCACAGCATCCTCATCATCGGCTCGGGTCCCATCGTGATCGGACAGGGCTGCGAGTTCGACTATTCCGGCGTCCAGGCCTGCCGCGCCATCCGCGAAGAGGGCTACCGGGTCGTGCTGATCAACAGCAACCCGGCCACCATCATGACGGACCCGGAATTTGCCGACGCCACTTACATCGAGCCCATCACCGTCGAGGCCGTGGAGAAGATTCTCGCGCTGGAGCAGTCCAAGGGCACGCCCGTCGACGCCCTGGAAGATGATCGGAGCCAACCGCGACGCCATCTTCCGTGGTGAAGACCGCCAGGCCTTCAAGGACCTGATGATCTCCATCGGGTTGAAAGTCCCGGCCTCCGGCACCGCACATACGCTCGACGAAGCGCGTGCCATCCTCGAGACCATCGGCCTGCCGGCCATCATCCGCCCGGCCTTTACGCTCGGCGGCAGCGGCGGCGGCATCGCCTACAACGTCGAGGAGTTCGAGACGATCATCCAGCGCGGACTGGATGCCTCACCCGTGTCGGAAGTGCTGATCGAACAATCGGTTATCGGCTGGAAAGAATTTGAGATGGAGGTGATGCGCGACAAGAACGACAACGTCGTGATCATCTGCTCCATTGAAAACGTCGACCCCATGGGCGTGCATACCGGCGACTCCATCACCGTGGCGCCGATCCAGACGCTGACGGACAAGGAATACCAGCGGATGCGCGATGCGAGCATCGCGGTCATTCGCGCCGTGGGCGTCGAGACCGGCGGGTCCAACATCCAGTTCGCCGTCGACCCCTACAATGGCGACATGGTGGTCGTGGAAATGAACCCGCGGGTCAGCCGCTCGTCGGCGTTGGCGTCGAAGGCAACGGGTTACCCGATCGCCAAGCTGGCCGCGAAACTGGCGATCGGCTACACGCTGGATGAACTGGCCAACGACATAACCTCCGTCCGCATGGTGCAGCCGGTGCCCTCAGCGGCGGAATCCGGTTCGGCCACGAAGACCGCCAGTGGGGGCACTGGCTGCACTGCCGCCAAATACGAGCGATACACCTCGGCCTGTTTCGAGCCGACGATCGACTATTGCGTGGTGAAGATTCCGCGCTGGACGTTCGAAAAATTCCCCGATGCCGATGAGACGCTGACCACGCAGATGAAGAGCGTGGGTGAGGCGATGGCGATCGGCCGGACATTCAAGGAAGCGCTGCAGAAGGGCATCCGCTCGATGGAGGTCAAGCGTTTCGGATTCGGGCTGGACCGCTACGACAAATGGCTGACCGCCCAGCGCGGCGGCAAGACGGCCGACCCCTTGGCCGCCCAGGCGCCGGCCCGCCGCGATGCGGCCAAGAACGACGATCCGACCGATGCGGCGGACAAGACAACGCACGGCGAGTCGCTCGACCACGAGTGGCCGATCCGCGAGGACAAGCTGCGCCGCAAGCTGGCCGTTCCCAGCCAGGGCCGGCTGTACTACATTCGTTACGCGATGAAGATGGGCTGGACGATCCAGCAGATCCACGAGTTGACCAACATCGATCCGTGGTTTCTGGCGCAGATGAAACAGCTCGTTGATTTCGAGCAGGAGATTCTGGACTCCACGCCGCTGGCCAAGGCCGTGGCGGCCGGGCAGGCGGACGCGGCCGCCATGGAACGTCTGGCCGCGGTCATTCGCCAGGCCAAACAATGGGGCTACAGCAACATACAACTGGCGCTGGCGTGGGAGATGCCGCACAACGATGCAAGGAATGTGCGGTTGAAGATGGGCATCCGGCCGATTTACAAGCTGGTGGACACGTGCGCGGCGGAGTTTGAGGCGGCCACGCCGTATTACTACTCGACGTACGAACCGCCGGCGATGGTGAACGGCAAGCCCGTGGAAGAGGATGAGGTCCGCCTGTCGGGCAAGCAGAAGGTGATCATCATCGGCGGCGGGCCGAACCGCATCGGGCAGGGGATCGAGTTTGACTACTGTTGCGTGCAGGCCGCTTTTGCGATGGACGAGCTGGGATACGAGTCGGTGATGATCAACTCCAACCCGGAGACGGTCTCGACCGACTACGACACGAGCGATCTGCTGTTCTTCGAGCCGCTGACGCATGCGGATGTGCTGAATGTGTGCGAGCGGCTGAATGGGGGGCCGTTCCTGCAGAGCGACGAAGCGACGAAGGCACGAAGCGACGAAGGGCACGGGTCCACTCCCTTCGTCGCTCCGTCGCTCCGTCGCTCCGTCGCGTCCGGCCTCGTCAAAGGCAACATCGTCCAGTACGGCGGGCAGACGCCGTTGAATCTGGCACGTGGGCTGGCGCAGGAAGGGGTGCCGATCCTGGGCACGACCGTCGATTCCATCGACGAGGCCGGCGACCGCGAGCAATTCCGCGCACTGGTGCAGAAGCTCGGCCTCAAGCAGCCGGAAAATGGCATCGCCCGCAGCGTGGCCGAGGCCCGCGAGGTGGCCCGGCGCATCGGCTATCCCGTGCTGGTGCGCCCGAGTTTCGTGCTCGGCGGACGGGCGATGGAAATCGTCTCCGACGAGAACCAGCTCAATTTCTACATGGCCCACGCCGTCGAGGCGAGCACGATCGCCGACGCCCCCATTCTCGTCGACAAATTCCTGGACAACGCCACGGAAGTCGATGTGGACTGCATCGCCGATTACGAGCCTTATACGAGCGACGGAGCGACGAAGGCACGAAGCGACAAAGGGCCGGAATCGGACCCCTCCATCGCTTCGTCGCTTCGTCGCTCTGCCCCTTCCGCGATCATCATCGGCGTCATGGAACACATCGAGGAGGCCGGTATTCATTCCGGCGACTCGGCCTGCGCGTTGCCCCCCTACTCGCTCTCGAAGGAAATCGTCGCCGAACTCAAGCGGCAGACCAGGGAACTGGCCAAAGCCCTCCGCGTGCGCGGGCTGATGAACGTGCAGTACGGAATCCAGAACGGCGAGATCTACCTGATCGAGGTCAACCCGCGTGCTTCCCGCACCGTGCCGTTCGTCTCCAAGGCCACCGGCGTGCCCTGGGCAAAGATCGCGGCGAAGGTCATGGCGGGCAAATCGCTGGCCGAACTGGGCGCCAGGGAGTTGCCCGATCCCGATCATGTCTCGGTCAAGGAAGTCGTCTTCCCGTTCGGCAAGTTCCCCGGCGTCGATGTCATCCTTGGCCCGGAGATGCGCTCGACGGGCGAGGTGATGGGCATCGACCACGATTTTCCGACGGCATTCGCCAAGAGCCAGATCGCGGCCGGCAACACACTGCCGACCAGCGGCACGGTTTTCATTTCGGTTCGCAAGGACAATCAGGCCGCCGTCGTTCCCACCGCCCGCATGCTCCACGAACTCGGCTTCGAACTCTTCGCCACCGACGGCACACGGGCCGAACTTGCCAAACACGGCATCCCGGCTGTTCTGGTCAAGAAACTGGCCGAGGGCCGGCCGAACATCAAGGACCACATCAAGAACGGGCTGATCAAGCTGATCATCAACACGCCCACTACGAAGGGCCCGCAGACCGACGAGGGCAAGATTCGCGCGCTGGCCGTGCTCAACAGAATACCGACGATCACCACGCTGACGGGGGCGATGGCGTCGGCGATGGCGATCCGCGCCATCAAGGCGCGGTCGTGGGGCGTCAAGCCGCTGCAGGACTACTTCCCGGAGAAGAAATGACCACCGACAAGGACTACGCGACCGAAGAGTACACGGAAGAGTACTACGGGCGCGTGCTCAAGAACATCACCTATCGCTCGCACGCCTGGCGGCTGCGGTGGGTCGATGAGTGCCTGCGGCCCGGCCCGGCCGACCGCATCGTGGATCTGGGCTGCGGCCCGGGCGTGCTGGCCAATCACCTGCTCAAGAGCGGGGCGGCCGTGCATGGGGTGGATCTTTCCGAAATCGCCGTGCGCTTCGCCCGCGATTTCAACAAGGAATTCCCCAGGGCATCCTTCGAGGTCTCCGATGCCTCGGCGTGCAGGAATCTGCCCGATAATTCGTTCGACAAGGGCTGCTCCTGCGATGTGACCGAGCACTGCGGCTATGACGTGATGTGCGGCATCTTCCGCGAGGCCCGCCGCCTCATCAAACCCGGCGGCCTCTACCTTATCTACACGCCCAACCCGCGTCATTGGCTCGAGGTTCTCAAGAAGTACCACATCGTCAAACCCGACCCCAGCCACACCGGCCTGCGCACCGCGCCGGTCATCATGGACGCGCTGAAGAAAGAAGGCTGGGAAATCGGGCGCTATCTGCGGCCGCCGTCCATGATGCCGGTGGTGCAGTGGTGCGAGAAGGCGTGGAGTTTCCTGCCGGGCGTCGGAGAACTGGGCGTGTACCGCGTCGTTGTGCTGGCAAGACGACCGGCGACCGCCTGATGAGACGGCAAGTGACGGACGCACAAAGGGGTGACTGCGAACGGCTACCGATTACCGCACGGTGAAGTGCTATCACTTGCTTTTCGTCGTTTTGCAGTGGATACTTGTCGAGGTCGTACCCAAAGATAATTGCAGCATGACTCAGACTTTACCGAAGTTCGATGCTCCGCCAGTCATTGAGACGGTGCTGTGCATTCAGTTCGTGCCATTGCCGGGGTTTACCGCCGCTCATGGAGGGTGCTTCTGGCAGCGGTCATTGGCTCCGGACTTAGTGGAATGGCAGAGTGCGAAACTGGCGGAACGACCAAAGATCGAGGATGAATTTGAAGATCTTGGCTCGAAGCCAGCGTTTAAGAGGATGGCGTTTCAACTCCGACCGGCCGAAGGCGTTTCTCGTACGCAGATAATCCGCTCGGACGAAGAGCGAATGATTCAGGTGCAAGATACGCGGTTCATTTACAACTGGCGAAAAAGACAAGGAGCCTACCCTAGCTACACCGCCATCAAGCCCGATTTTGATGTACTGTGGGAACGCTTCATCAAATACCTCGACGAATCCCGGTTTCCCAGTCCTCAGCCAAACCAATGGGAAGTCACGTATGTGAACCACATCCCGCGGGGAGAGTTGTGGAATGAAGTGTCCGACTGGGCCAAGTTGTTACCGAGCCTGTATATCCCGGATGTGTCGTGTCGGGAGTCGGTTGCATTTGAGACGCTGGGAGGTGGTTGGCAGTATCGCTTGGCCAACAACCGGGGCCGGCTGCATGTGTCAATTCAGCACGGCCAGACTTCCGAAGCGGATAGATCCGAGGTATTGATGCTGCATCTGACGGCACGCGGTCCGATTGGCACGGCTGAAACAGAGACTGCGGATGCGGGATTTTCCTTGGGACATGATGCTATCGTCGAGACGTTTTACCGAATGACGTCTGACGCGGCGCACATTGCGTGGAAAGAGAGGCCGTGATGCTGGCACAAGACATAGCGCCACCAGTTGTCTGGACAGCCGCTGACATTGCTTACCACAGTGTTCTTGATCGTGGTGCTGCCGGGCCGAATGACGCCCTCTCTTGGGCGAAACAGGATGCCTGCCTTTCGAAATTATACCAATTGGAGGATGGTTGGGATGGCGAAGGCGCGAGAGCGCCATCACGCGAGTTGGTCGAAAGCGTCGCAGAACTCATGCGACGGCATCGCGAGTCCAACAGACCATCCCCCTCTGCAATTGTCCCCACGCCCGATGGGACCATTTTCATTGAATGGCAGAATCCGCCCGAATTCGCGAGCCTGGAAGTCCGCATTCCGTTTGAGGGCGAATGGTTAATCGAGCGACAGGGGTATCGTCCAGAATTCCTCGTCGAACGGTGGACACCCGCGTGCATGCCTGCAGGGCGTTCCTCGCAATGGACCGAGACACGTTCGATCATGACCGCCCGCTGCGGTAGTTCCACAACGACGGAATTGCTTTGCGCATAGATACCGCGTGGGAGGGGATCTCTCGTGAAGGATTCATCGGAGCCAGTATCACCGGGTGAGCAGGTGTACAGGCGCGTCCGCAATGATCAAAATTACTTTGATCCAAGTTTGCCGAGGCCCGTGTTGCAGGCGGCTTTCCGCCCGACAGACAGTGACGTCGACGGAATTTCGGTCTATCGACCTGAATGCGGCGCCACCGCCGTGTCCGTGGCAACAGATCACAAACTCGTAGAACACTATGTGGCTAGCCTACTGGTGTCGAGAATCGTATCACTTAACATCGACGGACTGCGGCCCACCGTAATACCGACACACAACGACGATCCGATTCCTGGCCACGCGTCCATTCCAGAACTTAACGTTGACTTAAGAGACAACCACCGAAAACAGTACCGGATCTTCATCGCAGAACTGGCAAAGCTCGTGAGCGTGGAGGACGTCGTGCATCGGCCGGGGTCTCCTGCTACCGAGTGAGCGTGGCCAACAAGCCATGTCACGACGATATTCGCGTACCGGAAACAAGACCAGACGTGAACTCCATAAACACATGTCACGTCATCCGAACAATTCAAAGATGCATCGAACAAGGATCATGCCTTTCGACGATACCAACAGGACACGACCACCTCGCCCCTTCACGGGTGCCCGCATCTATCCACACCTTCGCCTGTCTCCGTAAACCATCCCCTCATTTCCCCTCCAGCTTCACGTAGTCCACGCCCACCATATATGCCTTCACCGCCTTCGCATTGGCGCCAACGATCTCCAGCGTCAGCTTGTGTTCGCCGGCCGTCAGTTGCATCGTTCCGAAGTCCACCGGCCCGCCCAGGATCACGCCATCGTGGAAGAGATCGATCGGCTCGCCGATCTTCTTGCCATCCAGGTACAACTGGGTGATTCCGTAGTCGATGGCCTTGGTGAACATCACCGTCAGCTTGTATTCGCCGGCCGTCGCCACCGGCAGCGCCAGATCCAGCTTGTCGCCGATCTTCCCTTTGGTCCACCAGAGCTGGGCGTCGTTGCTCCAGGTGCCGGTGTCGTAGGCCATCTCCTGGGTCGAGACGTTGCCGCCGGTCTTGCCGAGCACTTTCATGTCTTCGCCTTCGATTACGCCCTTGATGCGGGCGGCGGGCGCCGCATTGGTCCAGTAGCCCGCCCGCTCCTCCACCGGCGCAGCCTGGTAGGGATCCTTTTCGCCGGCCGCCTGATACCAGTAGGCCGTGGCGGCGTAGAGGCACGGCCGCTTGTTCGGGTAATACTTCTCGATATCCGCCTCGAACGAGGTTTGGAACGGCACGTTGTCTACAATATGCCATCTGTTGACTGAAATGTGGCCCTTCAGGTTCTCCGAGATCGTCTGGTTGTGATATGCGTGCTGGAAGAGTTTGGGGCTGCTCCAGGCATAGCCGAAGTAATCCTCCGAACCGGTGCCAAAGGTCGAGGGGAACTTCTCGCCGTCTACGAAAAACTTCTCGTCGCCCTCGCCCCACCAGCCGCCCTTGGGGCTCCAGACGTGCAGCATCACCCCGACAAACCGGCCGCGGCCCTGCGTCTTGAGCATCGTCCAGTCGATCTGCCGCTCTTTCTCCGCGGGCGGGAACGCATCGCGATGCCACTTCACATGGAAGCGGCCGAGCGTGTCGATCGGCTTGGTCAGCGGCGATTGCACGATCTCCAGCGAGACCTCGCGCGCTTCCTTGCCGTCGTTGATCAGTTCGATCTTCGCCGCCTTGGCGAAGGGCATGTTCCAGTTGCTGTACCAGGTTCCATCCTCGGTCAGACCGCCCGTGAACGAGAGATACTTGTTCGCCCCGGCGGCCGTGCCGAAGAAATCACCCAGCGGGCACCACACGGCCGGCTCCTTGTCATCGTCCCAGGTAATCTTCAGCGCCAGCTCGCGCAGGATCGTGCGATCCTCCGGCGACTTGGGCAACGCCATCTTCATCCGCAGGCCCGTGATCGCCTTCGGCCCGGCGAGTTCCGCGACGACCGCCGTCGCGCCGGCCGCCAGGTTCACCTTCTTCGTCTCGCCCGCCTGCGCGCCCGGCCCGCAACTGGCCAGCGTCTTGTCGGCGGCGTCGAGGGCGGCCATTTCCTCGGCCGACAACTCGCGCTTGAACGTCGGCACCTTCGTGCCCGCGGGGAAGGTGCCGTAGGTGAAATGGAAATACTGCCCCCAACCCTTGTCGGCGACGATCTTGCACGACTTCTGATAGGGGATTGGCACATAGTTGTTCTGCCCGTTTGACACGATATGCACAAGTACAGTCCCCGTGAACGGCGCGTTCTTGTGATCAAAGTAGCCGCTGAAGGGCAGGTCCACCGCCGGCTCGGCCGCCCCGTCGAGATAGATCTTCACATGCCCCTTCTCGGCCCTGGCCGACCAGATGCGCCAGATGCAGCCCGGACCCTGCATTTCGGCCATGACAATGGTGTCCCCCTCGCGCCGGATGAACCCGTCGCCGTCGCCGTTGGCATCCCAGTTGATGTACTTTCCCGTGGCCGCGTCGTACTTGCTGGCGCGGTCGTAGCTGGACCACTGGGCGCAGGTCTCGCCCTTGTCCGGAAGCACGGCCAGCCGGTCCAGGTCCGTCAGCCGTTTGACGAGGTCGACATAGCTGTACTGGTTCTCGGCCGCCGCGGCGATCGACGCCGCCAGGCAGACGACAAACAACGCGAGGGTAGCTCTCATGGGTTTCTCCTTGTCATTCCGGATCGTCACGATCTTGCGGGCAACATGCCTCGTTCGGCAATCCCGACACGGTTGGTAGTACGACCAGCATCGGTTCGTTGATGTGGATCCGGCAGTCTCTTCTCCCTCTCTCTTCTCCCTCTCCCTCATCATCGAAGGAGAGGAAGAAGATGTTGATAACGTTGGCCGCGATATGCGATGATTTGCTTGATCTGCAAGGCCGAGTGCGAAGGCGGCTGCAGGCTGAAATGCCGTGTGCGCCACCGGCGGTTTGGGTGAGATATGGCACCCGCCGTGAATCGGTCTTTCTACGGCACGGGCGTGGGCTCAGTGTCTGTTTCCGCCGCGGTCTCAGTCGGCCGGGCGCGACGACGAAGCAGGAGCGTCAATGAACCTCCAGCCGGGAGGAACATGGAACCGGGCTCGGGAACCGAGTAGGTGCCGTTGGAGTATCCCGATCCTGATCCCGCCGGCGATTCCGATTTCTGCACCGATTCAGTTGCTGCCGATGTCGCCGATTCTGCTGAAGAGGACGAGGAAGATGACGAAGAAGAGAACCATCTATCAAATGGTGATATGCCGTTGTTTCCACCGCAAGCAAGGCCACCGACGAAAAGAACCCCACCCAGCAGAGCAACCCCGGTATTAATCCAGAAGAAGGCTTGTGCGATCGAGAACGGTGCCGCGACCGTCTTGGCAAGGCATTGACTTTGAACAGGGACAGCGAAGAACTTTCATTTCCGGAATTGCTGGTATTCGCGCTGGCATTGCTGCTATTGGCCTGTCTAACCGTCTGGGCGAGTGTCAAGGCGACGTACAGTGGCGCGACATCGTGGTCAAAACACCTGGCCGATCCGTCTGTGTGGTTCTGTGGATGCGTGATCGGCGTCGTGGTCGTGGTCGTGGGTACTGTTGCTGCTGCAACAGTCTCCATTTATGAAGACGCCCTTCCCCGGCGGCGGGGGACTCGTCTCAAACGATATGTCCCCGAATCGTTTCCACCCCGATGCCCAAGCTGTGGCTACGACGTGCGCGCCAGTTCTCTGCAGTGTCCCGAGTGTGGGGTTCTCACGAGAGAGAAGTGCGAGTGCGGCTGGCCCGTGAATATAGGCATCGCCCGATGTCCCCATTGCGGCAAGCGCCTGCTCGAACCGGCGAAGTGGTGCCAGGCGATGAGAATACCACCGCGGCCGAACGCGCTTGCGTCGGCCGTCATTTCCCAAACGCCCCCAAAACCGGCCGCGCTCCGCGGAAGGGCAGTCCCACATCAACACCCTTGTCAACCAGCTCGCTCGCCGGATCGAGATGCAGAAACTTGATGTCCGGCAAGTCGCCGTTGGGCTGCCGCGGCGCGAGGAGTTCGGCCTCGTCGACACTGAGGAAATCCCTGTCGCTGATCTTCAGGTCCAGCGTGAACGAATTGTTGGCCGCATCGCTCTTGGCCGGGTCGAGCCTGGAAATATCCTTGCCGCCTTTGTAGGCAAGATTGTTCCGCAGCTTGTGGCCGTAACCATCGACATCGGTGACGTTGTCGGCCAGCCGGCAGAGCATGTTGAAATTGGTCCCGTTGCGGTAGCCCGTGTTGTTGAACCAGTCGCTGCCGCCGATGTGATGATTCGAGTAGAAGCCGCTGGCCTTGTTGCGAACCGCCAGGCAGAACCGCACGGTGTGGCGCGGGATCGGATTCGGCAGCCGGGCGGCCGGAGTCGATCCATATCCGCCGGCTTTGAACCCATTGCCGTCGGCCAGCCGCTCGAACGTCGGCGAGAAGCCGCTGTAGAGCGCCCAGCAATTCTCAAACGTCACCGACTCGTGCGCGTTGATGCAGTCATAGCCATCGTCGCTGTTGAACCAGGCCCGGCACCCGCGAAACACATTGCCGGTGCCGCCCCTGGGCGGGTGGCAGCCGAAGCCATCCACATTGCCGCCCTTGCCGTCCTCGGAAGTGAAGTCGCGGTTGCGATAGGCGTCGCAGTTCAGGAAGAGATTGTCCGAGCCGCGTACGCTGTAGATGCCGATGGCCTGCCCGTCGTGCATGCTCAGCATCTCGTAGATATTATGACTTCCATTGTTGGCGAAGCAGATGGACTGTGTGTGTCCCTTGATGGTCACCTGCACGCCGGTCACCTCCAGCCCCTTGATGTGTACCCACGAGCCGGTGACGTGGAAGGCGTCGACCCGCAGGTCGGCCGGCTTGACCTGCGAGCAATCAAACACCGGCCGCTCCTTCTGATACGCCCGGTAGTTGATCCGCTTGTCCGGCGTCCCGCTCTTGTCGAGATAAGTGATGTAGGCCCAGATCCGCTCTTTCTTGGCGATCTGGCTCTCCTTCATCACGTATGTTCCGCCGCGGATGTAGACGGTATCCCCCGGCGCGACGGCCTCCTGGGCTCGTTGGATGCTCGCGAACGGCTTCTCCAGCGTGCCG
>JBEKVL010000130.1:0-10758 GCA_049514055.1 Tepidisphaeraceae bacterium
ATAGACATAGGCCGACTCGGCGGCGATTCCCTGCGATTTCGCCGCGGCTTCGGACAGGCCGGTCATGCCGATCGACAGGTCGAACAGTTGCACGATGGCGGTGCCGAGGATGGCGGGGGCGGTCGGGCCGGTGCCGGTGGCGGCGTGCTGGCCGGCGAGGCGGCCCTGGCGGTTGGCCGGGCCGGCCAGGGGAATCCGCGTGTGTTTTCCAGTGACACCATGCGTAACCTCGGCCGCATCACCGACGGCGTAGATGTCGGGATCGTTCGTGCGGTTGAATTGGTCCACGGCGATCGCGCCGGAATCGCCGAGTTTCAAGCCGGCTTCGGTCGCCAGGCCGACATTCGGGCGCACGCCGATCGAAAGCAGCACGAAGTCGGCCGCGATCCGCCGGCCATCCTCCAGCACGACATTCGTGACCATGTCGCCGCTGGTTTCCACGGACTTGAGTCCGACACCGGCAATCAGTTGTACACCGTGTTTCGCGAGTTCTTCGTGTACGACCGTTGCCATCTCGCGATCCAGGGGCGGCAGGGCATGGCCGGCCTTTTCGACGACGGTCACGGCGAGCCCGCGGTCGCGCATGGCCTCGGCCATTTCAAGGCCGATGAATCCGGCCCCGACGATTACCACGGACTTGGGAGCTTTCTCGGTCAGCCACTTGTCCAGGGCCAGCGTATCCTCGACCGTTCGCAGCAGGAACACGTTTGTTGAGCGAATGCCCTCGATCGGCGGCACGAGCGGCGAGCCGCCGGGCGAGAGGATCAGTTTGTCATACTCCAGCCGGAATGGCGTGCCGGTGGCGTGATCGACGCCTTCGACCGTCTTGTTGACGCGGTCGATGCGCGTGACTTCGTGGTAGACCCGGGCGTCGATGTTGAAGCGGGCCTTGACCTTGGCGGGAGTGGTGACGAGCAGTTTGTCGGCGCTGGGGATCCGGCGGTTGAGGAAATAAGGCAGGCCGCAGTTGGCAAAGGAGATGTAGCCGTTCTTCTCGAGGACGATGATGGAGGCATGTTCGTTGAGCCGCCGGGCGCGGGTGGCCGCGGACATGCCGGCCGCCACGCCGCCGATGATGATGATTCTGGGTTGCATATCGGTAGGACAGATATTCTCGTCTGTCATCCTTTCTGATGTTCTCGCGGGTGCAGCCATAGTGGCGCGAACTGTCATCCTGAGCGTACTCGCGAAGGATCTGGCCATGACGTCCGAAGCCAGATGCTTCGCGGGTACGCTCAGCATGACAACGGGTGAGAATTGAATACCCTACAAAATGACTCGATCTCCGGTCACGCCGTCTGGTGCGCGGTGCAGGAACAGGCTCCGCCGCAGGTGGCCCGGTTCCAGGGCATTCTCGCCAGGAGCATCGCCATGCCGCAGGTGTCCGTGATCCCGGAGAATACCAGGCCGGCGCCGACGAACGCGGAGAGGCCGATGAAGACGAACGCCACCTTCCATGCCAGCAGCGCACCCAGCAGCACCAGCGAACCGGCGGCGATACGCACCTGTCGATCCAGTGCGATCACGCCCGAGCCACTGCGTTCGACGGACAAACCGGCCGCCACCCAGGCGTCGGTTCCGCCCTCGACGTTGACTACGTTGACGCATCCGGCCGCGATGAACTTCTCACAGGCTTTCTTTCCACGTGAGCCGGCTTTGCAGATCAGGTACACCGGCTGATCGGGCGCTGCCTGGCGCGAGGCGAGCACGGCCTGCACGTCCAGCGTGTCCAGTGGAACGAGGCGGGCACCGGCCGCATGCACGCCGGCGAATTCGCCGGGGGTACGCACGTCGATCAGGTCGCACGGCCGGCCGGACTGGATCAGTTTGGCCAGTTCGGTTGCCGAAATCGTGGCTACGCTCATGACTTTGGTCCTTTCTTCCCGGGTTTTCCGGCCATCAGGGCGGCATGTTCTTCTTCGACGTGCCGCGTGACCCCGTCGCAGACAAGCCGGCAGAGGTTGAAGATGGGCTGGTCCTTCACGAAGTAGATGCACTGGGTGCCTTTGCGCTCGCAGTCCACAATGCCGACGCGTTTGAGCAGGCCGAGGTGCTTGGAGACCGACGCCTGGCCGATGCCCAGCTCGGCGCTGAGCGTCCCGACATTGGCCGGGGAGGACTTGAGGCGCATGAGCAGACGGATGCGGCTCTCATCGGCCAGGGCGGAGAAGCGCTCGACGATGCGGGCGAGGAAGGCGGGGTTGGCGGCGTCGAGTTCCATTCTGTTATTCTTTATATGGAATGAATGAATCAATGTCAAGTGCCGCGACGAAAAGTGCAAAGTGGTAAATGCAAGATGGAGAGTGGGAAGTGGCGGTTTCGGAGGCAAACGGTCGCGCCCGCCGGGGCCCGGTTCATTGTCCCGGGGCGGCCAGGAAATCCCGCAGCGCATCGAGTTTGTCGCTGTTGATCAGGTCCACGCCGGCGGATTGCATGGTTTTCCAGCCGGTGGGGGTGTCCGGGATGGACCAGAAGCGGATGCGGCGGTTCTGGTCGTGGGCCAGTTTCACGAGGGCCTTGAGCCTGGCCATTTCCTCGGCCGGCATCTCGCCCCGGCCGCGCCATTTGAAACTCTGCGTGAAGTTGCTGCTGATCCAGGGCGTGAGCGTGGCCGGGGGGTTGGATTCGAGGTCGGGCAGTCGGCCGTCGATGAAGGCCAGGCGGTCTTGCTCGGCGGCGAGCACTTCGATGGGCCGGTTGCCGGAGAGGATGGCGGTCACGGCTCGTTCCTCGACCTTGCCGTCGGCGTAGTGCGTGAGGATGCCGGCATATTTCTGGAGGATCGGCCGGAGGGCGGCGTAGAGCGCCGGGCCGTCGGTCTTGATGTCGATCAGCAGGGTGATCGTGGGTCCGTCGCGATAGACCCGGCCGCCGTTCTCCTTGATGCGCTTTGCCAATGGGGCGAGATAGAGCGATTCGAGCGTGCGGCCGGGGCGGATGCCGAGCGGCGTGTGCGCCACCAGCAGTTCTCCGCCGACGAGATAGACGTCGGCTTCAACCGAGCAGAAACCATGGTCCAGGGCATCGAAAAGCGGGCGGGGCTGTTCGTAGTCGTTGTGCGAGTGGACGTTGGTCAATGGCCGGGTGGTTGGGGCGGCGGCGACGAGAGTCAGCAGAAGTGTGACGAGGGGTATTCGCATTGGGCACATTCACTGGATTGTACCGCGGGGGGTCTTGTTGGGGAGTGAGGAGAGGGTCTGCCCGTTCTTTTGCAAGATCACTTGTAGCCGCGATCGTTGATCGCGGCTGCCCCGCCGCGACGACCCATCGCGGCTACAGTGGGCCATTGCCAAGATCCATGGTCACACCCGAGGAGACGGAATCCTGCGACAGGGAATCCTGCGCTGGGCTGTTGCCAAGATCGCGGCGAAGGTACAATCAAGCGCGATAATTTCGTCTTTTCCCGGAGAACCACCGATGCCCTTGGGGTGGATCGACCTCGAGTACATGCCGGCATGGAAAGCGGCGTCGCTGTTCGCGCTGCTGGCAGCGCCGATCGTCCTTCTCGGCCTGCGCTCGCTGGCCGGGCTGGGGCCGGTTCGCCGCTGGGTGGCCGTGGGGGCGCGGCTGCTGGTATTGCTGGTCCTCGTCTTGATCGTCGGCGGGGCGCGCTGGCAGCGCACGCAGAGGAGCGTGCAGGTCTGGGCCATTCGCGATATCAGCCGCTCAACCCAGCTTACGACCGGCTACACCGGCAAGAACGTGCAGGATGCCGTCGAGCAGTACCTGCGCCAGATATCGAGCAAGGAACACAAACACGATGCGGATGACAAGATCGGGGTCATCAGCTTCGCCGACTCTCCGCTGATCGACTCGCTGCCCAGCCCCGAACTCGTGCTCGACGCCCGGGCCCTCCGCGAGCCGGGCGATCAGACCAACATCGCCGAGGCCATCCAGCATGCCCTGGCGACTTTCTCCAGCGATGCGATGAAACGCATCCTGCTGATTACCGACGGAAACCAGAACGCCGGCGATCTGGAAACGGCCCTGGCGGCGGCCATCGCCCAGCGGGTGCCGATCGACGTCATGCCGCTGCATTACGCGGTGACCAACGAGATCATCGTCGAGAAAGTCTCGGCGCCGTCGTTCAAACGGGAGAATGACGCCTTCGACATATTCGTCAGCATGATTTCCACCAACCGCGAGAGCGTCGGCGGCACGCTGGAAGTGTTGCAGGAAGGCACGCCGCTGGCGAAGAAGCGGGTCACGATCGAGGGGGCCGAAGTTCTGGCCGACGGCCGGATTGAGCCGCGAAAGCATGTCGAGCGCGTGCGCGTGCCGGCGCTGCGGCAGCGGGGCGTGCTGCGGTTCAAGGCGATCTTCACTCCCGATGTGCTCAACGATCGCGAAGCCGTGGCCGCCGGGAAGAGCGTTGCCGGGGATACGCTCACTAGCAACAACTCGGCCGGCGCGTTCACGTTCATCCAGGGCAAGGGCCGCGTGCTGTATGTGGACAACAGCCGCGACGGTTCCGGCAAGACGCTCGGGGATGCGCTGGCTCTCGAAGGGATCAACGTGCAGCGGGTCGGCATCGACCAGGTTCCCGATGATCCGGTGGCGATGCAGGATTTCGATTCGATCATTCTCAACAACGTGCCGCGCGGGCGCACCCCGCTGGGGTCCGATGGGCTGAGCGACCGCCAGGACAAGATGCTGGCCGCTTATGTGCATGATTTCGGCGGCGGGCTGGTGATGATCGGCGGCGACAGTTCGCTTGGCGCCGGCGGCTGGCAGGGCTCGCGGCTTGAAGAGGTCATGCCGGTCAGTTTTGACATCCCGGCGCAGCGGCAGATGCCCAAGGGCGCGCTGGTGGTGGTGATCCACTCCTGCGAGATGCCGGATGGCAACTACTGGGGCGAGCAGTGCGCCATCAAGGCCACCGAGACGCTTTCATCCCAGGACGACATCGGCATCATCAGCTTCCACTGGAAGGGTGGCGGCAACATGAATGCCAACTGGGACTACGTCCTGGCGCCCAAGGGCGATGGCATCACCGTGGTCAACGCCATCAAGCACATGCAGCCCGGCGATATGCCCAGCTTCGACGAGACGGTGAAGCTGGCCATCGACGGCACCGGGCCGACCGCGCCGTGTCTCAAGAACAACAACGCCGCCGTCAAGCACATGATCGTCGTCAGCGACGGCGACCCCCAGCCACCGGCGGCCGGGCTCATCGCCGACTGCAAGAAGCTGAAGATCACCATCTCGACGGTGTCGGTGTTTCCGCACGGCGGCTTCGTGTCGGGGACGATGCAGCAGATGGCCAAGGACACGGGCGGACGCTACTACGGGCCGATCGAGAGCAATCCGTCGCAGCTTCCGCAGATATTCATCAAGGAAGCCACGGTCGTGCGTCGGACGCTGATTCAGGAGAGCCTTCCCCCCGATCCGCCGTTCGCGGTGGCGGTGCGGGATACCGGGTCGGACATCATGGCCGGCATTCGCGACGTTCCTCCGATCACGGGGCTGGTGCTTTCGCAGCGGAAGAACGACCCGAGCGTGAAGATGCCGATGGTGATCCTCAACGGCGGCAAGACTGATCCGCTGTTTGCGCACTGGCAGGCGGGGCTGGGCAAGGCGGCCATTTTCGCATCCGATGCGTCGGCCCGCTGGCAGCCGGCGTGGCTCACGCCACAACAAATGGGCCAGTACGCCAAGTTCTGGGCGCAGGTCGTGCGCGGCGTTTCGCGGCCGCCGATGTCCACCGATTTCGCCGTCACGACCGAGCGCAACGGCGACAAGGCGAAAGTCACGGTCGAGGTCACCAACAAGGACGCCGGCTACACCAACTTCGTCAATTTCGACGGCGCGGTCATCGACGCCGACGGCCAGACGCAGAACGTCCGTTTTGTGCAGACCGGCCCGGGCACCTACACGGGCGAGTTCCCGTCCAACAAACCGGGCAACTACGTCGTCGCCCTGCACTACGCGGCCTCGGAGAAACAGCAGGGGTGGCTAGTGTCGGGCCTGTCGGTCAATGAGTCGGTGGAGACGCGCGACCTCAAGAGCAACGACGGCCTGCTGGAAGACATTGCCCGCCGCACCGGCGGCCGGGTGTTTCCGGCGTGGGATCCCAGCGGGGTGGACCTCTACTCGCGCGATCACCTGGTCGTCGGCGCTTCGCCGATGCCGGTGTGGGACATTCTCATTCCGTTCCTGCTCGCTCTGATCATCATCGACGTCGCCATCCGCCGCATCGCCTGGGACTGGAACGCCACGAAGAAAGCGGCCGCCGCCACGGCCGGGTTCGTGCGGTCGTTTACGCTCACCCGCGAGGTGGAAAGCAAGCAGACGCTGGATGCCCTCCGCAAGGTTCGCGAAGAAGTGGCCGAGGCAAAGTCCAAACAGCCCGAACCCGGCACACCGCCGCGATTGCGGCCGGACCCCAGAGCCAAGTTCGATGGTGGCAAGGCGGTGGAGGGAGACATCACGCAGATTGTCGGCGGCGCGACTGCCAAGGCGGTGCCTCCGCCGCCGAAGGATCCCAAGCCCAAAGGCGGCCCCGGCGCCGGCGGGCATACCGGGAGCCTGCTGGAAGCCAAGCGGCGGGCGCAGGAACAAATCAGACGCAAGGGAAAGGGCGAATCAGATAAGTGAATCGGCATGCTGAAGTTCTCAAACGACATCAAAATCCGAAAGCAGATGCAACACAGAGGCTGGACGGAGCAGTAGATTGTTGAGGCGATGGCGACACCGGGCATACCGGCTCAGGGCAAAAACGGCCCGGCAACAAGGTATATCTACCCTGCCACCGGCAAGTCCGTGGTTGTTGACAATGCCACCGGCGAGGTATTTCATGTTGGTGGCGAAGGATTCAAATATGAGTGAACAAATCTACGTCGCATTGATTGAGGAAGGAGTTCGGGTCTGGCGGCCGGTGCAGGCTTACCGGATTCAGGGTTCCATCTTCATCGTCGAACGTCCGGATGACTACGACCCAAGTGTTGAAACATGGGAGTTTCCACCCGGATCCACGGTTGTATGCGAGCATCGCCAGACCAGCGACGGGGATATCCTCGCGGCGGTGCGCCCGGCGAAACACCGCCAGACTGCCTGATGTTCGATCTCATTGTCCGCGTCGCGAACCAGCACAAGGAAGTGAAAGGATACCCATGAACCAAGAATCCGTCCCCGGCGTAGACCCACAGATCCAGGCACTTACCGACGCCTTCCGGCGCGATTACCGCGCCGTGCAGGCCGAGATCGCCAAGGCCATCGTCGGCCACGAGGAGATCGTCGATGGCGTGCTCACCTGCCTCTTCGTTGGTGGCCACGCGCTGCTCGAAGGCGTGCCCGGCCTGGGCAAGACGGCCCTCATCCGCTCGCTGGCGTCGGCGTTGAGCCTCAAGTTCAGCCGCATCCAGTTCACGCCCGACCTCATGCCCTCCGACGTCATCGGCACCAACGTCATCATGGAGGACGAGCACGGCCACCGGCAGTTCAACTTCGTCCACGGCCCGATCTTCGCCCAGATCGTGCTGGCCGACGAAATCAACCGGGCCACGCCCAAGACGCAGTCGGCGCTGCTCGAAGCCATGCAGGAGCGCCAGGTGACGGCCGGCGGCTCTATCCGCAAGCTCGAAGAGCCCTTCTTCGTGATGGCCACCCAGAACCCGCTCGAGCAGGAAGGCACCTATCCGCTGCCCGAGGCCCAGCTCGACCGTTTCTTCTACAAACTGCTGGTGAAATACTCGGATCGCGAGGAGCTTCACCAGATCCTCAACCGCACCACCACCGGACATGTTGTTGACATCAAGCCGGTCATCGACGGCCCGCGCATCGTCGCCCACCAGAACCTCGTCCGCCGCGTGGTGATTGCCCAGCATGTGCAGGACTACGCCATCCGCTGTGTCCTGGCCACGCACCCGCAGGGCTCGTTCGCGATTCCGATGGTGAACCAGTTCGTCCGCGTCGGCGCCAGCCCTCGCGCCGCCCAGACGATCGGCCTGGCGGCCAAGGTCCGGGCGCTGCTCGATGGCCGGTTCCATGTGAGTTTCAAGGACATCAAGGAAGTGGCGATCGCGGCCATGCGCCACCGGTTGATCCTCAACTTCGAGGGCGAGGCCGAAGGGATCACCACGGACATGGTGCTGGAGAAACTGATCGCGGAAGTCCCGACGACATCGCCGGAGGAGGCGGTGGCCGGTCGGAAATGACGGTGGTTCGGCGGAGGATGAAACCGCATGAACAATTCCGTATCACAGGTTCAGGATCGGCTGTCAACTGGCGATGCCGCTGGTGACATGATCGTGATCCAGTGTCAAGGCTCGGTTCTCGAATTGGCTTCGCCGCAGCGACTGCCCATTGCATTGGCTATTGTCGGTGTCGCAGGCATGGTTACGTGGCTGGTGATGGCCATGATGCAACTCAAAGCGGCCGGAATTTGGTTTATTGTTTGGATCAGTTCCCAATGTATTGTCGTACCGGCGTGTGTCGCCATCGTGATAGCCAAGAGACTTGGCCTCTCCTATACCATCAGCGGCGATGATCGTTCCGTTACCCGGTGGAGGCCGTGGGCAACTCGGTGTTGGCTGGCTGCCGACATCGACACCGTGGCGGTGGAAATCACGCATCGGGATGTGGACGAAGTCCTGTGTCTTTCGCTTCGGTTGCGCGGCGGCAAGTCCGTCAGCTTGGCTCGTTCCCCATCCGATACGCGCGGCCGCAGCCTGGTCGCGGTTGCTCAGCGGGTCTCGCAGCTACTGGGAATCCCTCCGTCACAGTTTGGCGAGATTGTTCAAGGCGACAAGAGACTCTGCCTGCAATTGGCAGGCGAGCAGCCCAGCATCGGGGCTGGTGACGGCCGCGATCTCATTATCCACTGTCCCGCGTGTGGTGTCCGCAACGCAAAGGCTGTTGCATATGACGAATACGAGGAAATGTTCCATGGCCTCCTTAAGAGTCGTTGCACCTGGGTGAAATGCCTTGACTGTGGCGAGAAGCTGTTTTCCAAGCGTTCGGCCGACAACTTGGCCGGATTGTCCACGGACCAATTGCAGGGGATCATTGCTAAATCGTTCTCAGGTGGCCCGGTTGCGATTGTGGCAATCCTCGTCGCAATAGTACCCGTGGCAGGCGTGATCGCGGCTTTGTGCGCACTGCTAATGAACTGGCAAACCCACGGTTGGAAGAAGACACTCAGTGTAGTGGCGGTTGTGGTTTCGCTGGTTGTGTCGGCGGCGGTGGCGATCATGGTAGACATGTAGTTCTCCGCGTCCGCTGAAGCGGACCCGGGACCAGGAGGCGCAGAATGTTGAGCCGCGACCAGGAACAAGCCAAGATTCTCATGGCCCATCGTGTCCCCGGACCAGCAGAGCGGAAACTCATGCTGTTGGAGGCCACGGACCACGGTCTCATCGTCTCGATTGAAAGGGCCTTGAATACCCAGGGAGTCGCTGCCGAGATCGCCGTCGCGGCCGGCGATGTCACAGCCAGGAAGACCTGGCGTATCATGGTCTGGTCGGACGATCTCGACCGATCTCGAATCGTGGCTACGGAGGTTGTCAAGAGACGAAAACGGCTCAAGGAAGCTCCACGGCAAGATCCTGATAAGCCCGACATCAGGACGGACGACGTCGGCGGCTCGCTTCCGGGGTGGTAACCGTCGGCGTCCTGGCATTGCAGTGGAAGGGTGACTATGGTGGCGGCTCAGCCGTTGCGGCATCATATCACTCCGACGACAATGCTTTCCGAGATTGGCGAGAACCACGACCTACCGCTGCTATGAGAGGTTGGGAAATTGGAATGGTTGCGCATCGCTTTGTGATGACCGTTGGGCAGGATCGGAGCCTTGTCGTTCGACACGTTCCATTTCGACCCGGCGATCACGTCGAGGTTTTCGTTGTGGAACGTCAGCAGGGTTCGCCTATCGAACGATGGCAGTGCCTGCAGGGCAGCGTATTGAAATATGACCGCCCGACGGATCCGGTTGCGGAGGATGATTGGGAATGTTCGCGAGGTGCCAGATGAAAGAGATTGCCTTTGTAGTCCGCGAAGACGAGGTTGACGGCGGCTTGACGGCTTCCGCCCATTGGCACGATGGCAACCGCGACATCTTCACCGAAGGGGAGACCCGCGAGGATTTGCTTGCCAACATCCGCCGGGCAATCGAGGCGACTTTCGACGAAGGCGAGCCCAAGCCCGATCTTATCCACCTGCATTTCGTGCGCGACGAGGTGGTTGCCCGATGAAACTCCCCCGGGACATCTCAGGCGACGAACTTGTGAAAAGGCTGATGCGGGTTGGATATGCGAAGACTTGCCAGCACGGCGACCATCTACGCATGACGGCCACTGCCAATGGCGAACACCATGTGACTGTTCCCCTGCACAACCCGGTCAAGGTTGGCACCCTGTCCGGCATACTCACTGCCGTGGCCGCCCATCTTGAGATTGATCGCGCGGAACTTATCCGCCGCATGAGATTGTGACGTTGCGGTGTCATTCAATTCAGTTTCGTAGGGTGGGTCCATGACCCACCGTTTCCTTGGGTGATCCCGGACCCACCACGCGATCCCGGTGGGTCACGGACCCACCCTACGCCTGTCAACGGTCGCCCGGTCGACTGTTGCTGCGTCATATCATTCCGGCGACAATGCCTGGAGAGGTTGCAACCGCGATATGGCGATTCACAAGATTCCACAGAACGTCGGCAAAGTCCGCGTGGCCGTGACCATGGGGAATGCATGGGTCGTGTGGAACGGCAAGCAGGGCCGGGGAGAATTCTCGATCCCCTGCAAGGACCGCAAGCAGGCGGAGA
>JBEKVL010000131.1:0-10702 GCA_049514055.1 Tepidisphaeraceae bacterium
GCGAAAAGAATTTTCAGGCGGAGTCGCCGATTGGACTCTCAGGTCAAACTGACCCTCGGAAACGTGTTCGGCCAGTCTCTGGGACGGCACGAGTATCCGAGCGAACTCCGCCGGCTCCAGACCGAAGCGGAGAAAATCAGGAAGAGCCCGAGGAAGACGGCGGAGTTTTACGACAAGGACGCCTTCGCCCGCTGCGTCAAGCGCGCGTGCCGGAAAGCGGGACTGCCGGCCGGCTTCACGCCCAACGCCCTGCGTCATCCCGCAGCTACACGCGTCCGCCGCCTATACGGGCTGGACGGTGCCCAGGTCGTTCTTGGCCACAAGCACGCGACGATAACCGAGGTCTACGCGGAGCAGAGCCGAAAGCATGCGCGCGAGATTACGGCGAAGATCGGGTAAGATATTCTAACGGGACAGCGGGATTGATCCCCCGCTTACGGTTCGGGGACGATGACGCGACGGGATCTGATCATGTGGTGAGATCCAACGCGATCAGGGTACAATTCAGCCACCACGCCCGGCCCTCTGCCCGACAACCACGCCGCCAGCAACAAGTGCTGGACTACGGCCACGTTTTTCGTCGCCACCGCCCGCGTCGACGGCTCAGGCGGATTGCATGGTCAACATCCAGAACCTTCCGGGTCAACGCCACGCCACGCGGCCAGTGATGAGACACGAGCAGACCTCCTTGTCTGTGCGGCTGTTCGCCTGCTTCTCATATCGGCAATTGCACGCCTCCATCTCTAGCCTTTTGGCGGACGGTTGTTCGAGTATCTGCGGGACGTGCTGGAACGGATTGCAGCACACCCGCAATCGCGGCTGGCCGAACTGTTGCCGGATCGCTGACAGGCGGCCCGCCCCGCGGCCAGGGCCGAGCCGGCGACGCAGGCCACGCAGAATTGAGTTACCCATACATCACGAGAATTCAATCACCCCGGCCTGGGACGCTCCCACGCCGGAGTGGTTGGTTCTGGCCGAAGGAGCATGGGGATGCCCGGACGGATACAGAGTGTCTATTCTACCGCATGTGGAGATGACAGACAGGAATGTCTGTCCTACTGGTGAAATATCCTCTCAGAAACCCGTGAGCTGCCGGAGAAAGACGGACAGGCCTTCGAGGCCGGGACGGAGGTAGGTGGCGATGGGGCAGTAAACCACGAGTACGGCGGCGGTGGCGAGGGAGAGGTATGGGCCGTAGGGCATCTCGCGGCGGTTGCGAGTGATCAGGGAGTAGAGGCCGACGGCGAGGCCGGCGAAGGGGGCGAGGAAGAAGGCAACGGCGGCGGGGCCGGCGCCGATGATGGCGCCGATGCCGAACATGAGATGCACGTCGCCGAGGCCCATGGCGACGCGGCCGAGCAGGAGCGTGCCGAGAATACGGGCGAACCAGATGAGGAAGGCGCCGATCATGGCGCCGAGCAGCGAGCCGAGCAGGCCGGCGATCCAGTGGTATTCGAGGAGTTGGTGGCAGAGCACACGGGCCTGGGGGACAAAGCGGACGAGCAGGGTGAGTAGCAGGCCACCGGCCAGGGGCGGGAGGAGAAAGCTGATTTCCTTGCGGATTTCGGCGCGGATCTGTTGCCGTGTGAGAACGGGCGGAGCGGGGGGCTGCCGGGGGTGGTCAGAAATCCGGGAATCCGGGTTATTCGTTGGAGAAGAGCCGATCTGGAGATCGGCGTTCCCAGGGCGGTGCGCCTGCATGAGCCTGAGCCGGGCGGGTGTGGGCTGGCCACGATAGGCGTCGATGAGGCGCGCGAGTGGGCCGGGCGCGGAAGGCGTCTGAGCTTCGGCTTCGGCCTCGGTGCGCTTCTCTTTGTCTACTTCAAGTTCCGGCTCGCCGTCGGGGAAACTCGGTGGGAGTTTGCCCAGCAGGAAGAGAGTTATGCTGACGAGCAGGCCCAGGCCGGAGCCGGCCGCCAGCGGCGCCCAGAGTGAGCGCGGGCCGATCATCACATTTCCGGGAAGGTTGGGGTGGTCGATGAGAGCATGGACGGACAATCCAACCACGGCGCAGAGCCAGGGGATCTGCACGGGGATGATGAAGAGTTCGGCGTCGATGAGGCTTGCGGCCAGGAGGGTGGCCACCAGGAACATATAGAGGCCGTAAATCGGCCACTGCTGCTGGATGGTGTCGAGGCAGCGGTACTCGAGGTGCGGCGGAAGTCCGGCGATGCCGGGGACGGTATGCGGGATGCAGGGGCCGGTGTGCAGGATGAAGAAGACCCAGTAGTAGAAGACGAAGAGGGCGCCGGTGATGAACTCTACTGATGGATAGCGGAAGGAGATGGGTTCGGCGCAGTAGCGGCAGCGGCCACGGAGCATGAGCCAGCCGAAGACGGGGATGTTGTCGTACCAGGCGAGCGAAGTTCCGCAGGACGGGCAGCGCGACGGAGGGGTAATCAGCGACTGGCCGCGGGGCGTGCGCCAGACGACCACATTGAGAAACGATCCGACGCAGGCGCCGAAGGCGAAGATGAACAGGATGTAGACGGTGTCTGGCATGTTTAGAGCATCCGGGCGATCCGGTGGACGGCATCGTCCACGGTCTGGCGGGTCACGTCAAATTCGGCGGTCATGACCTGGCGGTAGAGCGGCTCGCGTTCGGCGAGTTTGAGCCGGATTTCCTCGAGGCCGCCGCCGAGGTGTGTCAGCGCGGGACGATTCTCGCCCGTCTTGTCATCGGCGTGGATGCGTTGATGGAGCACGTCAACGTCGCAACGAAGGTAGATTACTTTCGAGCCGCCGGCCTGGATGAGCCGGCGGTTTTCTTCGCGGATGACGGTGCCGCCGCCCAGGGCGATGACCGTTTCGTCGGCCGCGAGGATCTCGCGAAGCACCTCCGCTTCGAGATCGCGAAAGCGGGGTTCGCCGTCTTCCGCGAAGATGCGCTTGATGTTCTTACCCGCGCGGCGGACGATGAGTTCGTCGAGATCGACGAAGGTCTGCCAGAGCCGGTCGGCCAGTTTCCGGCCGATGGTGCTCTTGCCGCAGCCGCGATATCCGATGAGGATGACATTCATTCCAGGGGCATTATCGGCAATTTCCGTGCGTCCCGCTATAATGCCGGGCCTATGGCGGACCTGAAGTACAAACGCGTTCTATTGAAGATCAGCGGCGAAGGGATGTGCGGCGAGGGACACTTCGGCCTGGATGCGGAGCTGCTGCGGATAATCTGCCGCCAATGCGTCGAGGTCGCGAAAACGGGCGTGCAACTGGCGGTGGTGGTGGGCGGGGGCAATCTTCTGCGCGGATCGCAATTCGCCAAGGGGAGCCAGATACAGGAGGCCACGGCGCATTACATGGGCATGCTGGCGACGGTCATCAACGCCCTGGCGATACAGGAAACCATGGAATCGCTCGGGCAACCGACGCGGGTGCTGTCCGCCCTGAGCGTGTACAGCGTATGCGAGCCGTTCATTCGCCGCCGGGCCGTGCGGCACATGGAGAAGGGCCGGGCGATCATCCTGGCGGGCGGCACGGGGAATCCGTTTTTCACGACCGATACCTGCGCGGCACTGCGGGCGACCGAGTTGCGAACCAACGTCGTTCTCAAGGCCACCAAGGTGGACGGGATCTACACCTCCGACCCGCGCAAGGACCCGAACGCAAAGCTGCACACGGAAATCACGTACGAGCAGGTGCTGCGCGACAAACTGCGGGTCATGGACCTGACGGCGATCACCATGCTGATGGAGCAGAAGCTGCCGCTGGTGGTATTCAACATGGGCGTGGAAGGGAATATCATGCGGGTCGTGAAGGGAGAGAAGGTGGGGACGTGCATTCGGCCGGTGTGAACGGCGGAGGCGACGGGCAAGGAGCCATGACAGACGGGAATGTCTGTCATACTGAGATGTTGGTTTTGAATGGTGGATCTTAACCGATCGTGAGGAACACTTATGCCACTGGAAGACATTCTTTTTGACTGTGAAGAGCACATGGAGAAGGCCGTCGAGCACCTGAAGCATGAGTTGCGGGGCATCCGCACCGGGCGCGCGTCGCCGGCCATGGTCGAGAACGTGCGGGTGGACTACTACGGGGCGCAGACGGAAATCCGCTCGATCGCGGCGATCAGCGTGCCCGAGAGCAACCAGATTCTCATCAAGGCGTTCAACCCGCAGGACATGAAGGCGATCGAGCGGGCCATCAACGACGCGAAACTCCCGCTGACGCCGCACAGCGACGGCCGGCAGCTGCGCCTGATCCTGCCACCGATGTCGCAGGATGTGAGGTTGAAGATGGCGGGCCAGTGCAAGGCGATGGCCGAAACGGCGAAGATCGCCATCCGCAACGCCCGCCGCGACGCGAACAAGCTCGTCGAAACCGAGGAGAAAGGCGGGATCATCCCCGAGGATGAGGCAACCCGCGGCAAGGAGCAGATACAGGAGTTGACCAGGCAGTACGAAGCCAGGGCCGAGGAGATCATCGAGCACAAGCGTAAAGAGATCATGGAGATCTGATTGCTCAGCCCATGACCTGATCGCTCTCGATAATCGTCTTGCAGAGCTGGGGCAGGGGAATGCGCCGCTTCTGGCTCTCCTGCAGCAGGCGGCGGTGGGCCTCATCTTCCGTGAGTTTGGCGCGCTTCATGAGGATGCCCTTGGCGCGATCGAGCAGCCTGCGGGTTTCGAGATCCCGCTCGAGGCGGACGATCTCCATTGTCGCGGCCTGCTGATCGGCGAATCGCCGCAACGCAACCTCGATCTGCGCCTCGAGTTCCCGTTCGTTCACGGGCTTGACAAGATACCCGAACACCCCGACGGCGGCTGCCCGGGCGATCAGCTCCTTGTCGCTGTAGGCCGAGACCACCACGACGGGGCACGGTCGTTCCTCCAGCAGGGTCCTGGCGACTTCCAGGCCATCGGAGCCCGCCAGGCGGATGTCCATGAGCACGAGGTCGGGATTGTGGCGGCGGTACAGTTCGGCGGCCTCGACGGCGTTGGCGGCCTGGCCAAGCACGGTGTGCCCCATCCGGTCAAGCATCTGCCTGAGCATCATGCCGACGAGGGACTCGTCCTCCACGATGAGGACTCGAAACGTCTTCTGGGTTGTGGGTTGTTGCGGTGTAGTCACGGTTGATTCTCCTCGTCGTGATCCAATGGAAACGCTATCGACACGGTGGTTCCGCGGCCGGGGGCCGAGTCGATGTGCATGTTGCCCTGCAGCTCCCGCCCGACCAGTTCCCGCACGAGTTGCAGTCCGAAGCCGCCGCGCCGGCCGGCGGAGGGTTGTTCGCCGTTCTTGTCCGGTTCAAACCCGATGCCGTCGTCGCAGACCTGGATGGAAATGCGCCGGTCCATCCGCAGGCTTCGGATCGCCACCTGGCCGCCATCCTTCACGCCGTGCAGGAGCGCGTTCGAGCAGAGTTCATGGAGCACCATCGCCAGCGAGACCGCCCTGGACGTCGCCAGGGTGGTCTCTTCTTCATCGAGGTCGGTGACGATGCGTACCTGCGCGGGCTGCAAGACGGCAATCGACTCCGGCACGCGGGTGACGACATCGGAGAGCCGCACACGGTCGGCGCCCTGGGTGAAGAGATCGTGGGCGCGGGCCATGGCCTCGATCCTTTCGATACTGCGGTGAATCCAGCGCCGGGCCGCGTCGGACAGTTCCGGCTGGTTGACCGTCAACAGAGCCACGATTCCCGCGAGATTATTGTTCACCCTGTGGTGCAACTCCCGCAACAGGACCGTCTTGGTCCGGGCGTCCTGCCGCGTCTGTTCCTGGAGCATGGAATTCTCGAGGGCCGCCTCGGCACGGTCGGCAAAGACCTGGAACAGCCGCAACTGTTCGTCTGCAAAGGGCCCGGTGCAATGACGGACCAGTACCAGCAGTCCAAAAGCTGTCCGATCGGCCCGTTTCAGCGGCAGAAAGACGATGCTGCCCACCTTTCTCAGGCGGAATACGTCCTGGGGAGGCGTGTCGGTGTTGCGCGCATCCTGGATGACCAGCATCTCTCCGGTTCGCAGCAGTGGTTCCGCGTGGGTGCCGGCCACCGGGAATCTCTGGCCGACGACCGCCGGCGCACCCTCGCCGAACGAGGCCACAAAGCGCAGGGTCGTGCCACCGTCTTCGCAAACGAGCACTGAAGACCCGTTGACGTGAAGCATGGCTGGCGCACGGTCCACCACCGCCCGCGCCGATTCGTCGAAACTCGGTGCGTGATAGACGGCGGCGGCCACTTCATACAGCGCCTCCTGTTGGAGCAACAGGTTTTCGTAGACGCCCGCCGTGGCGCGGGTCTGCTCGTAGAGGCGGCTGTTTGCCAGGGTCACCTCCGTCTGAGCTCCGAGCATCTCGGCGAGTTCGCGATCCGACGCGGTGAACCGGCGTGGCCTGGCATCCGCCAGAACCATCACGCCCGCCGGTTTCCCGCCCAGCCGCAAAGGGATCACCGCCGCCGACTTGGCGCCCAGTTCCCGCACAAGCGCAAAATTGATCCCTGGAGGCTCCGCATCGGCATCATCCATGAACACGACCTGGCCCGACTGCGCTGCGCTGAAACAGGCGGGTGTCTGTTCCACGGGGAAAGAGGACGGTGCGTTGGCCGGAAAACTCCCGGACTCGGCGTGGACCAGAAAGACGCGCTGGTCCGCATCCAGCAGCAACACCACGGAACTGTCCATACCCAGCAACCGGCGAGCCGCTTCGGCCATCTCCATCAGTACCTCACGGCCTTGTCCCATCTGCGAACCCACCCGCAATATCGTGCGGTGGAGCAGCTCGAGGCCCGTCAGGTACTTGCTCTGCGCCACCGAGCTGCGATCCCGCTGCGAGAAATATCTCCAAGCGGCAAAAGAGGCCGCCAGCGTCACGACCGTTCCAACCGACAGTTCCCATCGGTGCCACGAGCCACGGATGTCTGAGAACTCGGCCACGACGTCGGCCGTCATCCGCCGCATTAACAGCCGGTCACGTTTCAGGACGGCGAGGCACGGGAGAATCGTCAGCGCGCTGCCCAGCAGGAGAGTACCGACTCCGGCCGCAATCGCCTTCCAGCCGCCGAGGCGCGCCGGCCATGTCCCCAAGCCCGGCAACGATTTGCGTTGCCAGGCCGGTGAGCTATCATTTCCCGTAACCATCGAGACTTGGGACATGTATACTCCCGGGAAACACGTATGACTGCACACTGCAACGGCCATCAGCCTGGTTCCCCAGGGACTTTGCAACACTCGCGCCGTGCCGACGGCCGCGCGGCCGCTGGCGCCGGCTTCACTCTCGTCGAACTCCTGGTCGTCATCGGCATTATAGCAGTCTTGCTGTCGATACTCATCCCCTCGGTGAATGTTGCGCGGAAACGCGCCAATCGGACGGCCTGCGCTTCCAATCTCCGCCAACTCGGCCAGTTCTTCCAGATGTACCTCCAGGACTCCAGGAACAAGCTGCCGTTGGTGAACACCATGCCATCAGCGCAGCCTCCCGTCAACGCGGGGCCGTCCATCGTCAAACTGCTGGAACCATACGTCAAGACCTCCGTCCGCGTCTACGAATGTCCGGCCGACACGATTCTCACCGACACGCCCGGCACCCCCGCCGGCTACATCACCTATTACAAACGCGAGCAGTCGAGCTACCAGTACAACCCGTGGCTCTCGGCGATGCACGCGGGCGGAAGCCTGACCGACACCACGTTTTTCCGCATGGGCCAGAGCAAACTGGTGTATCTCATGAGCGATTACGAGTCGTTCCATAATGCCAAGGGCCAGCCCTATTCGATGAATTTTCTGTTCGCCGACTTCCGCGTGGATGATATGGCCCCGTGACCGCGGAACACCGCCCGTACAGCAGCCGGGCAAGGGACAAACATGTCGCACAATAC
Organism: Tepidisphaeraceae bacterium; assembly: GCA_049514055.1. Lineage (GTDB taxonomy): Bacteria > Planctomycetota > Phycisphaerae > Tepidisphaerales > Tepidisphaeraceae > JANYKD01. The sequence continues at coordinate 7,817 of JBEKVL010000131.1, forward strand.
TTACGCCATCGACACGCGCCCCGCGGCCACACCGCCCGCCCCGCAGGCGGAACGCCGCCGCATCCGGCCGATCTGGGCAGGCCTCGTCGGCGTCGCGCTGTGCGCGGCTGCGGGTGTCTACCTTTGGAAATCCCGGCCCCGGCCCCTGCCCTCGCCGCAGGGCGACCACATCATGCTGGCCAAGTTCGTGGGAACCGAGCAGTTCGCCGGACTGCCCCTGGCGAAACAGGAGCAATATGTGCGCCCGCTGCTGGACAACCGATGGGAACTGCTCGAGGCCATTCGCACCGGCAAACTCACCCGCGAGGAGGCGGATCGTGGCATTCAGAACGCCGGCATGATCGCCTTCAATCTCCAGGCCCGCGACTACTTCTCGCTGGCTACGCAGCAGGAGCGGGATGCAATGGCCGACAAGCTGATCGATGAGCAGGAAAACACGATCCCATTTCTGAGATCACTGCTTCGGTCGGGAGCCACCACGCGGCCTGCCGGCGCAAACGGCGATGCCGCCAGCGCCGCGGCCGCCGGGGCTCCGCGCGGCGGCATGAACGCCGCCCGCATCAAGTCGCGCATCGAGAACACCGACCCGCTGACCCGGGCCCGCATCGCCGAGTTCATGGGCGCCCTGGCCTCCCGCCGCGATGTCCGCGGATTGCCTCCGATGGGACCGCGTTAGCCCCCAGTACCCCCCAAACCGCCCTACCTTCCCGGCAGCGCCGGGCTCCACCCCTGCTCGGCCCACGCATTGTGCCACATCTGCCGCTTCAAATCGGCCAACACGACCGTCGATGCATGCCCGTCCAGGTAGCCGATGTTGATCGCCAACCCGTGCCGGGCAATGGTGAAACGGGCCATCATGTTCTCGTTCGGCGCCCGCTGCCACCCCTGATGCTCCCTGTTGCCGCCCTGCAGGTCCGGCGGCGCCGGATCAGTCGCCCGCGGCCAGGCGTCCAGCCACGTCGCATCCGCAATCACCGGCAACCGGCCGGCCGCCGGCGTGTTTCCGGAAGCATACTGCCCTTCGTTCCCGCCGCTGTAGGGCTGGCTCCCCTGGCCCACGCCTTCCCAGCGCATCAGCCAGCCATTGAACCCGTAGCTGCCGCTCGCGGGCACCGGCCCGCCCGGCAGATTGCGCGTGTACGTCCAGGCCTTCTGGGCCGTTCCTCCGCAATCCGTTCGGCGCGCTGGCTGGCCGTATCGGCGTAAGCACGCCAGTTCGACCCGGCCAGGGCTGCCACCAGCACGGTGATGCAAAGGAAATAGCTGGCGTTCATTGTCTTCATTGACCTGCTCCATGGAGGTTGCACCGATCACTCGGGCACTGCCACGCCCTTGCCGGCCCTTCGTGGTTCGCCCGCATTCACGCTGTTCAAATCGCCACGGATGTCGCGGATCCCACGGACAGTGCAAGACGTTGTTCATCCGTCTCCTTGGCTCGATCCGTGCCGTCAGTGAAACCCGTGGCTCTGACGTCGTCTTCGCCTCTCCCGTCACAGCCCTCTACTGTCTTGGTGCTACAGTCTCCAAAACTCAACCACATACCGCAGCTTCGCGGGTTTGTCCTGCTTGTTCATGAGACCGTCAATATCGACGACGTACACGCCTCCCGGGGCCATCGTCAGGCCCTCCGGCCGGAAGACAATACAATTGGCGATGCCGAACCTCGCCAGGTCCACGTTGAAGTAGTTCAACTTCATCGGCTCGCCCGTCGGCTTGATCTGCCCCTGCGACACCAGCACCGCCGCCGGGCGGATGCTCACCTTCAACGAATCCTTCGAGGGTTTGTGGTACTTGGTCTCGTTGAGCGTGACACTCCACGCGAAGTTGGCGTTGAAATGGCTCACCGGGAAGAAGCCGGGCGCTGGACAGGCGACAAAGTCCCAGTCGGGGATCTCCTTTCGCGAGCCATCGAAGCTCCACAGGGCCGAATGGTACGCGGAAGCGGCGATCCCAACGCGTCCCATGGCCGGGTTAAGGCACCAGCGACGGTGGCCAAGCACCGTAATGTTGCCGGGATCGGAGTCGTTCATGTAGGCGCCGATCGACGCAACGCACCCTCCGCCCCCTCCGTAGAGGTTGCTGTGGCCGCAGCCGGCTTTGGCGATCTTGTAGTCCTCTTCCGGCCAGCCGGGGTTCTCAGGACTGTGCGACAGTTTTCCGATCGCATCGAGAATCGCCACGGCGGCCTCGGTCTCGGCGTTGTAGTACGGATCGAGTTGCAGCCCTTCGTGGGGCACATAGCACAGGTTGCGATATTCCATCAGCAGGCGCACCGCATTCTCGCGGTCGGGCTGAGAAACATTGCCACCTGGGTGTTTTGGAACGGGCTTGTCGTCCGGGCCCGGCTTGCGTGTCTCGACGGTAACGGCTCGGATCTTCGCCAGTGCTGCGGCGATCAGCGACTGCGACCGTGGATAGACCATCGCACCATCGACGTACAGCCGTTCGATGCTGGCCACGCTGCTCCCGGCCGGGAACTCGCGGTAGGTGCCGTTGAGCTGCCCGAGGCGATATTCGGCCATACGCAGCCTGTTTCCCCGCTCGTCGAGTTCCACCAGGCTCCCCTGGAGCCGGCCCGCCCTGAACTCGCGGCGCAATTTCACATTTCCGTTGGGATGAAACGCCTGCTGCGGGCCGTCAAGCTGGTCGTCCTTGTAGTTGCCGGTTTCCTGCGGTTTGCCATCCTCGAAATAAAGCGAGTACGGCCCGAATTTCTTGCCGTCCGCATTCACCGCATAGCGCGACTTCACCTTGCCGTTGTCGTACTTTCAGATTTCTTGATCTCGTCGTCTCCGATGCGGTGAATTCCGCGTCGGCTTGGAATTGGAGTTGGCACTTTCTCTCTCGGCAACCGGGCATTGGCGGGGCCGAGTATCAATCAACAGG
>JBEKVL010000132.1:0-10629 GCA_049514055.1 Tepidisphaeraceae bacterium
ATTCAGCACGACGGTCTACACCGCCACCTCGGCGGTGGGAACCATCGGCAGCCTGGCCACCGCGGAGTCGGTCATCAGCACACCCAGCAAGCAAGCCGCCACTCCCGTCACCCAGACGAGCGGCAAATTGAATTTCCTGAACACGGGTCCCAATGGGCACTTCACGTCCGATGCCTATTTCCCCGGCCAGACCGGCACGCTTGTCCAGAACTTCGCAGTGGAAGCCAATGGCTATGTGGTCATTCCCTCGACCGGCAACTGGACATTCGATGTCAACAGCGACGATGGATTCCGGCTTGTCCTGACCAACGGCACCGACACCTACACCTCCCAATTCGACGGCGGGCGTGGTGCCGCCGATACCTTCGCCACGTTCAACATCACCACGGCCGGATCCTATCGTCTGCGGCTGGTTTACTTTCAGGGCACCGGCAGCGCCGAACTGGAGGTGGCGGCCGCCCAGGGCAGTTATTCGACCTGGAGTTCCAGCGCCTTCCATCTCGTGGGCGACACCGCCAGCGGCGGGTTGGCGACGTATCTCGTCAACAATGTCGCCACGCTGGCGGATGCGGAAAGCCTCATCGCCAGCCCCTCGCTTGCGGGCTGGACCAAGACACAGGTCGTCAGCACGCTGAACTATCTGAGCACCGGCAGTGATGGCCACTACACGACCGGCAACGGCAGTTTCCCCGGCCAGATAGCGGGCACGTCCATGCCGGGCCTCGTCGTCAAGGCCGAGAGCACGATCAGCATTCCCTCGACCGGCACCTGGACGTTCGGCGTCAACAGCGACGACGGCTTCCACCTGCAACTGTTCAACGGGGCGACCGTCGTGCTGGACATGTCGTCCGATGGCCTGCGCACCGCCGCCGACACCTTCGGCTCGGTCAATATCACGACTGCGGGATCGTACACGCTCCGCCTGGTCTACTTCCAAGGCTCGACGCCCGGTTCGGAACTGGAACTGTATGCCGCCAAGGGCAGTTTCACGACCTGGGCCGGGAGCACCGCCTGGCAGCTCGTCGGCACCAACGTCACCGCGGCGACCAACCCGGGGCTGCTCTCGCTGGCCAAAGTCGTTCCCGTCACCAGCCTCACGACCGCGGAGAGTGTCATCAATCCGCCCGCAAAGACCATCGGCAGCCTCGGCACTGCGGCGACGGTCGCCTCGATCACGTTGAACACGGGCACCCTAGTCGCAACCGTGACGCTGGCCGGCCACGGCCTGAGCAATGGACAGACGGTGGTCATCACCGGCGCTGGCCAGGCGGCCTACAACGGGACATTTACGATCTTCAACGTCACGACCAATACGTTCGACTACAAGGTGACGGCCACCGCCGCGACCCCGGCCACCGGGACCATTTCCGCACAGCGGCTGTCCGGCATCACCCGCACGGGCGGAACGGCCACCATCAACGCCACGGCCAATGGCTTCGCCGTCGGCGACTACGTGACGATTTCCGGCTGCGGCCAGCCGGACTACAATGGCACGTTCGTCGTCTCGGCCGTGACCACCGACACCTTCACCATCAACGTCCTCAATACCGGGCTCACGCCCACCACGACCAACAACGTTCTCGTCCGCCCGGCGCTGCAGGCATGGAGCAGCGCGGCCACCGTCACCAACACCGTCAACTTCCTGAGCACGGGCAGCGACGGGCATTACGGCAGCAATGCCGTGTTCCCCGGCACGCTCAGCGGCAACCTCGTGGAGAATCTGGTGATGGAATCCAGGACCACGATTGGCATCCCATCGGCCGGGAAATGGACCTTCGGCGTCAACAGCGATGACGGCTTCAGCCTGACGCTGACCAACGGCACCAACACCTACACGGCGCAGTACAACGGCGTGCATACGGTCGGCGATACGTTTGCCACGTTCAACATCACTACGCCCGGCGCCTATCAACTGCGGCTGGTGTACTTCCAGAACACCACGGGCGCGGAGGTGGAACTGTACGCCGCGCCCGGCACCTGGACCGCGTGGTCCCAGACGGCGACCTGGCATGCGGTGGGCGACAACGTCAACGGCGGGCTGGGCACGAGCCTGTACAACATGATGGCCGTGACCACGTATCAGGCGAACACGGCCGTCACCACGCTTGCCCAGGCGCTGCAGGTCATCGCGACCACTTCCATGCAGACCTCGGTGACGACCGAGTACCGCAGCACGATCAATCTTCTGAATACCGGCCCGGACGGGCACTTCGCCGGCGACGCGGCATTTCCCGGGCTGGCGAGCGATGTGCCGACCGAAGTCGACAACTTCGTGACACAGGTGCAGTCGACCGTCACCATTCCGTCGGCCGGGTTGTGGACCTTCGGCGTGACCTGCGATGATGGTTTCAGCCTCACGTTGCTCGACGGCCTGACGGCGTTGACCCCCGCCTTGTCCCACTCCGGCACCGGCGCCGGCAGTGACTATCTCCAGACCTACAACTTCACCCACGCCGGCACGTACACGCTCCAACTGGTGTACTATCAAAACACGGGCGATGCGGGAGTGGAACTTTACGCGGCGTCAGGCACTTACAGCAGTTTCGATCCCAGCAACTTCCGGCTGGTCGGCGACACCTCCAACGGCGGGCTCGCAATCGGCTCGGGAATCAGCCCGGTCGAGATGTACTTCGAATTGCAGGGGGAGAATCCCGATGGCACGCCCAACCCGAGCTACCCGGTGTTGTTGGACATGAACAACTACATCGACTACATGCTGATGAACCTCTACATCGGCAACACGGACTGGCCGGGGCACAACTTCTACGCGGCCCGCCTCAACGGCCCCGACAGCACGGGCTTCAAGTTCTACGACTGGGACGCCGAGTGGTCGGTGGGCCTCCAGTCGTCGCTCACACAGAACGTGACCGGCGCCAACACGATGGTGGCCAAGCCCTATTACTATCTGCTCGCATCGCCCGACTTCCGCATGCAGTTCGCCGACCGGGTCCAGCAGTTCATGTTCAACAACGGCGCCCTGACGCCAACCGCCTCCATCTCGCTGTACTCGTCCCTGGCCGGCGAAGTCCAGTGGGCCATCGCCCTGGAGTCGGCCCGCTGGGGCGACGTGCCCACGTCTCCCACCCCGGTCCCGCACACCGCCGCCGAGTGGCGCACGGAGCGGGACTACATCCTGAATACCTATCTGCCGCAGCGAACCGGCATCGTCATCGGGCAACTCCAGGCCATCGGGCTGTTCCCCAGCGTCGCCGTCCCGACGTTCGCGGTGAATGGCGTTGCGGAATACGGCGGCACGTTCCATTCGGGCGACACCCTGACCGCCACCACCTCCACGGGGAGCATCTACTATTGCCCCGATGGATCCGATCCGCGGCTTCCCGGCGGCGCTTTGAACCCCAGCGCGGTGCAGTTCGGGGCCGGCAAGACACTCACGCAGGACGCGCAGTTCCGGGCCAGGGTGCTCGCCAACGGCGTATGGAGCGCGCTGGCCGACGTCGCCTTCTATGTTGACCTCGCCCCCTCGATCCGCATCACGGAACTGATGTACAACCCCTCGCCCGCGACCCCGGCCGAGGCGGCCGCCGGTTACACGGACCAGGATTTTGAGTACCTCGAAATCACGAACATCGGCACGAGCCCGGTGCCCCTTGCCGGCATGCGGTTCAGCAACGGCGTCGGCTTCACGTTCCCCGATGTGACCATCGCCCCGGGCCAGTATCTGCTTGTGGTTTCCAACGCGGCCGCGTTCGCGATGCGTTACCCCGGTCTTGTGTCGGCGGTCGTCGGCCAGTACACCGGGCACCTCAACAACGGGGGAGAGCGGGTGGAACTCGATGCGCCGGTGGGCGGGGTGATCCAGTCCTTCACCTACAACAACTCCTGGTACAGCCAGACCGACGGCGGCGGCTTCTCGCTCACCATCCGCGATCCGTTGCAGGACGGCTCGCTGTGGGACTCGCATAACGGCTGGCGGGCCAGCGCTGCCCCGGGCGGGAGCCCGGGCACCGGCGACACGCTCGCATTGCCGGGCTCGGTCGTGGTCAACGAACTGCTGGTCCACAGCGGCCCGTCCACCGACATGATCGAACTGACCAACACCACCAGCCAGCCCATCGACCTCAGCGGCTGGTTCCTCAGCGACAGCAAGACGGTCCTCACGAAATACCAGTTCCCCGCGGGAACCACCCTCGCCGCGGGCGGCTACCTCGTCCTCACCGCAACGCGCGATTTCGGTAACGTGGCCAACCCCGCCTGCCACACCGCCTTCGCGTTGAGCGGACACGGCGGCCATCTGTACCTCTCCTCGAACTCGTCCGGCTCGCCCGGCGGCTACCAGGACGAGGACGACTACGGCGCTTCGCCCGCCGGCACGCCCGTCGGCCTGTACACCACGCTCTCGGGCAATACCGATTTCACTCTCTTGCAGACGCCGACCTTCGGCTCCGCGCCCGCCTATCCCGGCGCCGCCAACAGCACGCCCTATGTCGGGCCGATCGTGCTCAACGAACTCATGTACCACCCCACCGATCCGACGCCCGCGGAACTGGCTGCGGGCTACGCCGACGACAGCGACTTCGAGTACCTCGAGTTGTACAACCGTTCCAACACCGTGCAGACGCTGTCCAATTTCCTTCTGGGCAACGGTGTCGGTTTCACCTTCGGCTGGTATCCCGACAGCAACGGCACCGAGGTGGCCACGCTGGAACAAGGGGCAACCGCGACGTGGGCCAGCAGTACATTGCAGAATGCCACGTACACCGTCTACGCCCACCTGACGCTCGTGGATGGCGACGGCAACCATCGCTCGCTCGACGATGCCGCCCAGTACACGATCACGACCGCCGGCGGTCCCGTGACCGTGAGCATCGACCAGAATCAGCTCGGCGTCACCGGCAACGACGTGTGGGTCAACCTGGGCAGCTATGCCTTCACCGGCGCCGCGACCGTCCAACTGACGCGCGGAACAACCACACCGGGCGACTGGACGATCGCCGACGCGGTCAAGTTCTCCACTTCGGGCTCAGCCGACACCATTATCTCCCAGCCGGCCGTCGATTCGTTCGCCACGCGTAGCGGTCTGACCACACTGGCGCCGGGCGCCTACGTCGTGGTGGCAAGCAATACCGCCGCGTTCGATGCCCGCTACAACGTGGCCGCCAATCACATCCCGCTCGCCGGCGCATATACCGGCCATCTCAACAACGGCGGGGAGATGGTGGAACTCGACGAGGTTGGAAACGCAGACCCCGGCCTCGTGCCCTATTACGCGATCGATCAGGTCAACTACGGCAACCAGGGCGCCTGGCCCACAACGCCCGACGGCGGCGGGACATCGCTCATCCGCGTCCACCCGGCCGCTTTCGGCGACGAACCCAAGAACTGGCGGGCCAGCGCCGTCGGCGGCACACCGGGGCAGGCCAACATCCCGCACGACAAGACCCCGCCCTCGGTTCCGGCGCAGCTCGTCGCGCAACCGGCCATCAGTCCCACGACGCGCATCGCGCTCGCCTGGACCGCATCGAGCGACCGCGACAGTTTCGTCGACCACTACGTCATCTACCGCAACGGCGCCGTGTTGGGCACCTCGACCAGCCCGACCTACACCGACAGCGCCGCGCAGCCGGCGACGGCGTACAGCTACCAGGTGACGGCGGTCAATCGCGACGGCTACGAGAGCGATCCTTCGGCCGTTGCCGTCGCGACACTTGCGGGCATCGTCTCCTACAACACGCCCGACGGCCACCTCGAGATCACCTTCACCGAGGCCCTGAGCACGGGTCCGGCGACGTTGTCGGCCAATTTCGCCATCAACGGCGTTGCCCCCGGCAGCGCCACCCTCGCGAACAACAATACCAAACTGATTCTGGCACCGCAGTCCGCTTTCGTGCCCGGAAGCGCCTATACGGTCACGATGAGCCACCTGACCACCCAGTCGGGCAGCCCGCTCCCCGTCACGCTTCAGATCGCCTTCACCTATGCGCCGCAGGGATCGGGCTACATCCTCCGCGAATATTGGACGGGCATCGCCGGCGGCAACGTGACCGACCTCACCGGCAACGCCAATTACCCCAACAATCCCACGGGCAAGACCTACCAGTCGTCGCTCGAAGCGCCTTACAACTGGGCGCAGAGCTACGGCACGCGGATGCGCGGATATCTCACGCCGCCGGTCACCGGCACGTATTATTTCTGGCTGGCCGCCGACGATACGGCCGAACTCTGGCTTTCCACCGACGACACGCCCGCCAACAGCGTGAAGATTTCCTCCGTGACGACGGCCACCGGCTATCGCACCTGGACGGGAAAATCGGCCGGCATCACGCTCACGGCCGGGCAACGCTACTACATCGAAGTTCTCCAGAAGCAGAACACCGGCAACGACAATCTCTCGGTTCGCTGGCAGCTTCCCGACGGGAGCTGGGAGAACAACGACCAGAACGCGCCCATCCCCGGTATTCGTCTCTCGCCCTACAACGGCCTGCCTGACATCACGCCGCCGGCCGTGCCGCAGAACCTCGCCGGCCGGGCGATCAACAATAATACACAGATCCAATTGTCCTGGTCGGCCTCGACGGATCCCGAGTCGAGCGTCGCTCAATACCGCATCTACCGCGACGGAACATTGTACGGCACGTCGAGCACGAGCACCTTCACGGACAGCAGCGTGTCGTCCACGGCTCGACACAAGTATCAGGTGTCGGCCGTCAATCCCGACGGCTTTGAGAGCGCCTTGTCCAGCCCGCTCAGCCTGCTGGTGCCCGGCATCGCCACGATCACCTGCTGGAGCATCACGTCGATGCAGGTGGTGTTCACCGAGCCGGTGGATCCCGCAACGGCGCAGCAGGCCGGCAGTTACCTGATCAACAATGGCGTCACCGTCCAGGCCGCCCATCTCGAAGCAGACGGCGTGACCGTGACGCTGACGACGTCCACGGTGCCGTCGAACACGACGTGCAGTCTCACGGCTTCGGGCGTGCGGACGCGCGAAGGCACGTCGCTTCCAACGTCGCCAACCACCTTCACGCTGGGCGGAGCCATCTACCGCGAGTATTGGACGAACATCAGCACCGGCAGCACGATCACCGACCTCACCAGCAGCCCCAGCTATCCGAACAGCCCGACGGGCAGCGGGTATCTCACGCAATATTTCGAGTCGCCGAGCAACTGGGCGACCAACGCCGGTGAGCGGGTCCGCGGCTACATCCTGCCCGACATCACCGGCACCTATTACTTCTGGATCGCCAGCGACGACGCCGGCCAATTGTCCCTCTCGACCGATGCCAATCCCGCCCATGCGACGGTGATTGCTACCGTTGCCGGCTGGGTCGGCCCCCGGGTGTGGAACGGCAACGCCTCGCAGAAGTCCGTGGGAATCTCCCTGGTGGCCGGACAGCGATATTACATCGAAGCCCTGATGAAACAGGGCGGCGGCAGTTGCAATCTGGCGGTGGCCTGGCAGCGTCCCGGCGACACCTTCAACACCTCCACCGGCCTGCCCATGCCCGCCAGCTATCTCCTGCCCTACGTCGTGCCCACCAGCGTGGTTTCCCAGCCGTTGACCGTCAGCAACAACGCGCTGATCACGTCCGACTCCACGCCTTCGTTGAGCGGAACCGTGTCCGACCTGACGGCGACCGTCGACGTGAATCTGAATGGGATATTCTACGCAGCGACGAACAATGGAGACTATACGTGGACTTTACCCGGCACGGCGTTCGCGGCGGCGCTGCCGGACGGTGCCTATCCGGTGATGGCCACGGCGGTGGATTCGAGCGGGAACCTGGGATTCAGCGCCGCCGGCAACAACCTGCTCATCGACACCATCGCTCCGACCGTGCAAGTCAGCGGTGTCACGCCCGATCCACGCAATACCGCGATCCCGCAACTGCAGATCGTCTTCAGCGAGCCGGTCACGGGGTTCAGCCTCGCCGATCTGCGACTGACCTGCGATGGCGCCTCCGACCTGCTCACCGACGCCCAGACGCTGAGCACGACGGACAATACCACTTGGACGCTGGGCGGTCTGGCGACTGCCACGTCTGATGCCGGCAACTACGTCCTGAGTCTGGCGGCCGCCTGTGCCAACATCCAGGACGCGACCGGAAACGCGCTCGTCGCCTCCGCCGCCGTCTCCTGGACCGTCCTTTCGCCGCTGATCGTTCTTGACGGCAGCGGTAGCAGCGGCGGCAATCAGTTCTCCGTGCGCCTGAACGCGCAGGGTCTCGCGGAATTCACCCAGAACGGCACCACCACAACCCGGCCGCTGAGCCTGTTCAACAGCGTGCAGATCATCGGTGGCCCGGGCGATGATCTGATCCGGATCGACCTGTCCAATGGCAACCCGCTGGCCGCGGCCGGCCTGTCCATCTTCGGCGGCAGCCAATCGCTCGGCGACACCCTCGTCGTTGTGGGCACCAGCGGCAACGACGCCATCACGCTCGATGCCGGCCAGATATTCGCCGGCAGTTCCACATTGCAGTACGGCGGAATCGAGAACCTCACGCTTGACCTCGGCGCAGGCGACGACACGGCCAACATCACGGGTCCGCTGGCCGCACAACTCACGTTCGTCGGCGGAACCGGCGCCAACACAGTCAATGTGACCTCCGGCAGCCAGGCATTTCCCACTGATCTCGGCCAGGGCGGTTCGACCTCGTTGACTGTCGGGAGCGGTGCCTCGGCGATCTTCGCCGCCGGCCAGCATCTGGCCTCGCTGGCCATCGGGCCGAATGCCACGGCGTTGGTTTCTCGCGGCGCGGGCGTGGTTGTGCAGACCTCCAGCCTTTCCATCAACGGTAGCGGCGGGACCCTCGGTACGCTCGACCTCGCCGACGGCAGCCTGATTCTGCCCTATTCCGGCCCGGCTCCCTACGCCGTGCTGCGCGATCTCGTCTCCAATGGCACCATCACCGGCCGGGGAATCATCACCTCCATCGGAAGCGACCAGCTTCCAGGCGCGGTGGGCCTCGTGGACAACAACACGCTCCACCAGACCCTCTGGCACGGGACTACGATCTCCGACGGCACGACCTTCCGCCAGATGATCCTCAAAGGCACCTGCGCGGGAGATACCAATCTCGACGGCCAGGTGACGTCCGCCGACTACCTCAACATCATCGCCAACATGGGCGCGTCCAGCGCCCAGTATTTCCTCGGCGACCTGAACCTCGACGGCCGCATAACCCCCGACGACCTCGCGGTCGTCTCGCAGAATCTGGGCCACGCCGCGACCGGGTTCATGGCGGCACAGGCCCTGCCCGCGTTGCCCACAACTGCCGCGGCCACGCCTCGGGCCGCGGTCGGCAACGCCGTCGCCAAGGCCCCGGTCAGGAAGAAACCCGTGTCCATGCCCGCCCGGCGCCCCAAGCCCCGTTTTGTGCCTGCCCGCCGGGTGTTCTCGACGTCGCCAATCCGGCGATAATGTCCCACCACAAATTGCAAATCGCAAATTCCGCCGTATCTTTCACCGCGAAAGGAACTGCCATGAACGTCCTCGTCGCCGGCGGCGCCGGCTACATCGGGTCTCACACCGTCAAACGTCTCAAGCAGGCCGGCCACAATCCGGTCATCTACGACAACCTCTCCCGCGGGCACCAGGCCGCCGTCAACATCCTCGCCGTCCCCGCGGTCATCGGCGACCTCAACGACCGGGACAGACTTCTCGAGACCCTCACCCACCACCGCATCGACACGGTCATGCACTTCGCGGCCTACGCCTACGTCGGCGAGTCCGTCGACAAACCTCTTTTTTACTACGACAACAACGTCGCCACCACCATCAACGTCCTCCAGTGCATGCAGCAGGCCGGGGTCAAGCGCTTCGTCTTCTCCTCCACCTGCGCCACCTATGGGGATCCCGAGAGCATGCCCTTGATCGAAACCGCCCGCCAACTCCCGGTCTCGCCCTACGGCCGCAGCAAGCTCATGGTCGAGCACATCCTCAAGGACCTCATCGTGGCCGACAAGAGCTTCTCTTTTGCCGCGTTGCGCTACTTCAATGCCTCCGGATGCGATCCCGACGGACAGATCGGCGAAGATCACGACCCCGAGACACACCTGATCCCCGTCGTGCTCCAGTCGCTGCTGGGCGTGCGCGACAAGGTCACCCTGTTCGGCGTGGACTATCCAACCCCCGACGGCACCAACATCCGCGACTACATCCATGTCTGCGATCTGGCCGATGCGCATATTTTCGCCATGGAAAGGCTCCGGGAAGGCCAGCAGTTCTTCCTGAATCTCGGCACCGGCCGCGGTTTCTCGGTCAAGGAGATCATTGCCGCCGCCGAACGGATCGCAGGCAAGCGCGTCCCGCTGGAGATCGGCCCCCGCCGCGCGGGCGACGCCATCGCCCTCTGGGCCGACCCGTCGCTGGCCAGGCAGACCATCGGCTGGGAGGCGAAGATCAAGGACCCCGAAGCCATCATCCGCACTGCGTGGACCTGGTTCTCGAAGAACCCGCGCGGGTATGCGAAAACGCCGAAGGCCGACCAATAGGCGGCAGGATTGACGCAGGCTGAGATGTCTTCCGATGGCCGCCCCGCTGCCAATTCTCGATTAGACTGCGCCGACGGCGCGAAAAGAGCGGGCCGATCGCATCGCATCATACGCAGCCATCATCCTGGTTATGTGAACGTGAGCGCGTTTGGCACGCTGCTGTTCATGTTGCTC
>JBEKVL010000133.1:0-14145 GCA_049514055.1 Tepidisphaeraceae bacterium
TTTAGCGTGAAAATGTGGAGATGGTATTTCCGTTCGAGGAACTCGAGAAGGCTCCAGAAGTATTTCGCCTTCGATGGATCTTTCGGCGTTAGCCAGTCACGTAGCCGGTCTTTAGAGTAGTCCAGCAAATAATCGAACGCATCGATCTTGCCGTCGGTTGAATATTCGCCAGGGAGCTTTCCGATGTCGGCAAGTCGCTCGTGCCACGCGGATACGAACGGGTATACAGACGAGTTACTGCGGCAGGAAAGGTCATGACAGGCAATCAGGAACTCCTCGATGTTCACGCGATCACTCGGGTTTCTGCCGCGGCAGCCACGGCCGAAACAAATACCGCCATGAACGAATCTAATCAGGGGCAAGAGTTTGGGCCGTTGTGACTCAATGTCTTTGATGAGCCAGTCAGTCAATTCAACAGCCATTGGTAGCCCCGCGTCCTTGGAGGCGCCGGCACCCACGAGGAAGAGGATGTGCTTTGAGTCAGGCATCGCTGGTGGTGGCTAGAGAAACCATGGGCTCCTCGACAGGCTTAGCTGCTGCCGAAGTTGGTCAACGATTTGGGGTTCGACCGTCGCCATATCAGCAACCCGCTCGGACAGCAACTTCGCGTAGGACAACGAGACGGGCACACTAATCGTGTTGAATGCTCGCCAGTTTACAAAACACAACCTAAAAGTGTCGTGCAGGGACTCTTCAAAGGACATGGTTTCGGGGTAGGCATGCTCTCGATGGACTTCCAATGTCACGGGCTTCCGTCCTCGCCACTTCGCCCGTTCCTGACGGCCCTCAGTCACGACAAGAGCGTGTTCCGGACCAAGATTCACAACGGTCCCCTCCATTGAGACATAGCCGGGATGCTGAGGGTCGATCACCATGAAAGGCGAATCCTGTGTGAGGCGTAGCACCTCGAACGGCATTGAAAGTTGATTCTTATTCCGGCTCTCTTCCAATACGTCGCGGATTGTATCCACTGTCCGCCGACGCTCAAAGTGAGAGACGTGAACCGTGAGCCGCGAAACGCTCGTTCCCTCATTCGCCAAGCGCACAAGAGTTTCTTGGAGACCCAGCCGCAAGTTCGGCAGGAACTCATCGTACGTAGCCGCAGCCCCGAAAAACGACATATCCAAATAGAGCCCATTCGATAATATACAAAATGCAAATCCGAGGAATTTCTTTCGGAGCGAATCGGGTGTTTCGGGAACCTCCGTGGTCCCGATGCCCAAAACCATCGCAGGCGTGGCATCAGGGCGGTGAATAAGCCATGGAATACCTCCGAGCTTCACGCATGACGCAAGGGCGATATTTGGAACCGCAAATTGTAGCTGATTGTCTGCTCGCAACAATTCTTTGCTCACGACCTGTGACGGTACTCCGAATGGGACCAGCGCTGCTTTGATGGCCGCGTACGGGCTCGGCCGTTGAAACTTCCATTTCTGCTCGCCGATTACAAAAACAAAGTCTGGCTTGGGGGCAGAGTTTTGAAGGTGATGGGCGACCGCGCTGTATAACCCGGCCCCACCTCCGCGAATGAGATCTGAAGGCAGACGGAGCGCATCCAGTTTGTCGCGACTGACAGCGATTCCGACGAACTGCTGTATGCCCGGAAAGGAGCCAATGCCATTCTTCAGAGCAAGGTAAAGGCGATTGGCATTGTCCCGGTCGGCAGTGTCGAAAATGAAGAGGCACTGAGGCGCGATAATCTTCGAGGGCCGTAGCGGCTTGTACCGAAGAATGCCACGAAACTTGTCGGCGTGCGTGTGCGCCTTGTCGTCTGAGAATACGTACGACGGTCGAGTAAGAAATTGTGTCGACGGGTAATTCATGTGGGTGCCCCCACCGACAGGAAACGATCCACTAATGACGCCGTTGATTGGTTAGGTAACGGGAGGTTGAATCTCGTGAGCGAGAATTGGCCGATTGTTTCGCAAACCTCGCGCATCTGGTCAACCGCCAGCGAGGTGTTCATGAAGCCGCGTCCTGAGACTAAGTAGGCGTCACGGGCAAGTTGCTGCTTGGCCTGGTCGGAGGCGCGTTCTCCTCGCGCGAGGTGCAGATAATCGCCCAGCACCTCCTTTCTGCATTGGAGTGTCCATTGGCGTAGGTCGATGTTCTCATCATCGCCCATCGGTCGAGCGATTATTCCGTGGCCGCCGTTGACTTCTCGCAGTGTGCCGGACTTGATGGGCGCCCCCGTGTCGTCCGAGAGCTCAACGCCCACGATTGGCACGACCCGCTGGCCAATGGCGAGTCGTTGCATTGTCTGGTCGGCAAGAGAAACACAAAAACGCTGCGACGTCGCGTAGTTCAGAACCAGGCCCCAGCGATGGCTGCGCCCACCAAAACCGAAAAAGCATCGATATTCCAGCCCTCGATAGAACGTGTAGACATCCCGGTGTGCCGAAAGCTCGGTGGGGAAATACGCGGAGCCACCAACTCGGTGCGGATAGACGAGAAAGTCCTTGGAATGCAGCAGTCCGGTGAATCCTGCCTCGATCGCGGCCTTGGCCAACGAGGGGTCATCGTCCGCATCAAATGGCTCTACGCTGGTCCCAGGAGGTGGGTCATCCGTCAAGTGAAGCACCCGGACGGTATTTGCGTCCTGGCGTCGTTGAATGGTCCGGTGCGCGATCCGGACACGGGCGGGCATACCGCCCCGCCCACAGCGGAAGGACTGCATCGGGATCGACAGCTTGTTCGTCGATAGCAGTACCTCAAACCAATTGATCGCAACCGCCATACAAGCTCCTACCTGCTCACCCGGTGCCGAGTCTCACGAGAAGGCCGCGGCCACCCGGGAACGTCGACTCGGGCCATAAGATACCATGAATCTCAACAGTTATCGCGTTCTGGGTAACCCACAAGATCGGCCTCGCACGATCGAATCTTTCGCGAAAACGGCCGCCGACCACCTCTTCGATAGCTCCCCACTGCCACCGTCCGCCGAAAGCTGTCGGCCCTATCCTCGCTCTTCGAGCACCTGTGCGAGTGCAACGCCGTGCATGCCGTGCTGCACAACCCCGTGGATTCTGTGCAGTGGCCGACGGACGGGGCGAACGAAGGCAAGACGCCAAGTATTTGCGACGGCCATCCGCCCTCATTTAGGCCAGCAGCAACGACGATTCAGACGCTGATCGGGCGGCCAGAACACGCCATGCAACATCCGGCCGAGTTCCCTCCATAACACCAGTGTTAGCACGTTTGACCCCGGTCTGATTCTCGGTGGGCAGACGTTTCTCACTGCCTTTCAGCCGGCCCGCCATAGGCGGGCCGGTCGAGGGGCCGGTGGTCGGGCAGGGGCACTCATTTACTGAAACCTAGGTCCGGTGGGTGTTACCAGTCGCTTAAGTGACCGACACCCAGGGGCAACAGAACCCGGCGCACGACCACGCCTCTCGCTTTTCGAGCGAGGGAGGCAATGCGAGAGACCAGAAGCTCATCGCAAGATGAGCAGCAAACCCAAGACCGATGGGCCCATGAGCTGGCCCAGCCGCAGGGCTCTGCCTTGGGCTTCCGGCCGGAAACCGGCGCCCGGGTCCAGCCGCAGGACACTTCCCCGGCTGGCTTTGACTTTTCCCAGGCAATTCTCCCGCCACTGGAACAGGCGAGACGCAGTCCCTGACAGAGCCGCCGCCCTCGCTCGGCGTTTCCCGCGTTAAACACAACCGCCCCCTCCGGCTCAGCGACATCGAGACCGTGGGGCAGGGTGGTGCCGTCGACGCGGCGGGAAACAAGTATTTCACCAAGACCTGGAACTGGTTCGCCAGGCAGACCATCGACTGGTTCACCCAGGCGGCCCGGGACCACATCCATGGAACCGCTTCGGAAGAAAGAGAACAACGGGCGATTCAAGTGGCTGGACAGGCCCAGCTGCTGCTTCGCCGGAACTTCAGCGACCTGCGCGGGCTCGCCGCTGCCAATGCCGGGAAGACGCCGCGCCAGGCGTTGGCTCCGATCATCGAGCAATACGTGCGACAGGTCATGAAAACGCCGCGATACCGGCCGTGGGCGCGCGAGACCCCGCGCGGGGTTCAACTCAGTACACCAAACCACAATGAAGGCAAAGAGCAGAGCTTCGAGGCTCCACTGGTTGTGGGCCACAAAGTCATCGGCCATCCGGAGGAGGCGTTGCCGCCTCCGCGGCCCGTGGATCTCAGCCAAAAGGAAGATGCGGAGGCGCTGGAGATCCTGCGGCGGTACCAGCCGGCCATGGCCAAAGCGGCGGAAATGGTCTTGTCCGGCAACAGCTGCAACCAGGCCAGTTTGGCCACCGGCATCTCCCGCGACAGCATCCCCCGCATCCTCACCCAGATCCAGGGGGTTCGAGACTACGGGGTGCTCATCGTCGGCAACAAGCCCCAGCCGTTTACACGTCAAACCCCCGGATACCAGCAAATCCTCCATTGGCTGGAAACCACCTGGGGCCGGCTGCGAATCGGCGCGGATAATACCGTCGAGGCGGCCGCCATCGCCCGCGGAGAACTGGTCGGCGGGAAACTCTACAAGTGGCTGCTCTGCCAGCGCTGTTTGGAGTTGCGCGATCCCGATGCCATCTATCGGCTACTCAAGCGCCAACCCGGCTGCCGGAGTATCACCCGGCCGCAGTTCAAGAACAAGATGGAGCACGCGGCCAAGGTCTTCCGCGAGGAGTACGCGAAACAGAATGCCGGGCAATCACCGCTGGATACGACGCCGGGATTACGCATGGTCGAAGACGCCCGGCGCGGCTCCAAAGGCCGCCGCTGGTCATTGGACGAGCCGGCGCCGCAGCGACGTGAGACCGCCAACTTCGCAACATGCGAGCCTGCGCCGCGGGCGATGGAAGACGAGGAGGGATGGCGAGCGGTCGTGCTGGAGGACTGCAAGGTCTCCCCGGCCGACCAGGCGGCGTTCAATATCGACTTTCAACGATGGCTGAGCAGCTTTGACCGCCAAGACCGAAGGATCATCGCCGGTCTGGCTGCCCGTGAGGACATCGATACCCTCGCCGACCGTTTCGGGACCACCCCGAGCCGGGTATCGGAGCTTCGCCGCCAGTTCGAGCGATCCTGGGCAAGGTTTCAAGGCACCGCGTACCTGGCTCTTGCGGCTTCCGACACAGACCTCAGACGCGATGATGACGGCCTCGAAGCCGCGTGAAGAACTCTGCGTACGGGCGGCATGGCGGCAGCCCCTCGCACGCGGAGTTGCACGTCCGCCGGTAAGACCGCACAACGGAATGTCGGATCTCCCCCTCCACCTCGAAAGATATCATACGCTCCGCTGGGAGATACCTCCGGTTACGAGCGGAGGGGGAGGAGTGCGGAATGAACACAACCTCATGCTTGCATTTGACGGTTTCGGGCCGACGCACCACCGCAACGGCCACGGTCAGTGTTTCTTCTGCCGGCGTAAGCCCTTCTTTGCTGCTGTTTCTGAAGGACTTTCTGGTCGCAACGATTCTCTAACCCACTCAACGACCTCCCGATGCTCCGGCGAAACCGGCCGCATGTACAGATCCGCGACATTCGAACTGGCTGCGTGGCCGAGCCAGCGCCTCATGTCGCTGATGGAGCAGCCTGGCCGCGAACCGTACTCCGTCGCCCCGAGATGCCGCAGCACATAGAACCCGCCGAGCGTTTTACCCAGTTCACCCATCGTGAGGCGGAGTCGGCGCCACCATAGATGCACTGCGTCGGTGTTCCCATGCGACAGCGGTTGGCCGTTCTGCGTGACGAATAGTAACTCCCCAGGACTACGCGAGTATTCCTGCAGGTATTCTTGGATCGCGGCCCAGACCCCGGGGGGTGTCTCGCCGTAGCGATCCAGTCCGGTCTTGCCGCGGCGCAGGTCGTATCCCTTCGCGTCGATCTGGCCGACGCGGACAGCCGACAAATCACCTTGTCCAAAGCCAAGACCGATGGCCATCCACACCATGGCGCGGGAACGCTTGTCGCTGGCATTGAGGACGGCTTTAAGTTGCGGCATGCTTGGCAGGGTCCGTGGTGTACCCGGTTTGCCCCGGAATTTGTCGCGAACGTTCCAATTCCAGGTAAGAACTTGCTCACCGTGCTCAGGACGCCCCGCCCGGTCGATGATTCCTTTGACCGTCATCATGCGATGGGCAACTACCGCGTCGGAGTACCCCGCGTCGACGAGTTCCTTATTGTATTCTTCCACATCCTCCATCTCGAGATCGATGACTGAAAGGCGAGCAACGCTGTCAGGGCCGTGACGACGGTTCATGAACTTCAGGAACTCCTTTACCTCGTGCCGCCGCTCGGCGAGAACATCTGCGCAAATGGTTCCGGCTCGAGGAGCTTCACCCGGCTTGCGAGCTCGGCGCTCTTCATAGTACAAGTAGTTCGAAGCCACGTGCAGGAGACTACCAGGCTCCGCCTTCATCGCGACGTCCGAAGGCTCTTCCGTTGCGGGCACCGGACTCGAGCGTGAACTCCGGTGTGGCGCCCCTCGCAAGTGTTCAGTAAGCCAATCACCGTAGAGTTCGGACGCTGCCTCGCGGTCGAGCATGCCAAATCGGTGTCGTCGCGGAACCCCGGTTTGAGGATCGCGATAGTTGACGTGCCATCCGATGCCGCGCGTCTTGGTGAAGCGCAGCCTGGGAATACGGCGCTTTATGTGGCGACTCATGGCAGTCCTCCGAAACAGCGGATTCTGTTCCTGACAACGCGAGAATTGTAGTGCAAGGCCGATCGGAAATGTCGTGCTTGAGGGGTGCCGCCCAAAACCAGCCGAATCCATGAAACACATAAGCCCCTGCTTTGCAGGGGCTTATGTTAATCAGGGCGACAGGATTTGAACCTGCGACCTCTACCACCCCAAGGTAGCGCTCTAATCCAAGCTGAGCTACGCCCTGGTTTTGAGAGGGGTATTTTACCGCGCGATGGAGCGATCCGCAACAGCGGCGATTATTTCGGTTGGGTCGGGGCGGTGGCCGGGACTGGTTTGGCCTGTTTGACGACGATATCGCCGGGCCTGGGGGTCATGTCCCAGGCGGTGCGCCATTCGATGCCGGCCGGCTCGAAGCCCATTTCGGCGAGCATTTTGGAGATGCCCTTCATGTGGGCGGCGCCGTAGAAGATGCCGATGTTGCGCTGGCCTTTGGCAATGGTCTTCTTCAGGACGGCGATGGCCGCCTTGTTACGTTCGGTGACGAGGACGGTGCCGTTGGGACCGTCCAGGCCGGAGAGCTGGTCCTCGATGTTGTCGAACTGCTTGGCCAGCATCAATTTCAGGTGCCTGGCGCGGTCGGGGCTGGTCAGGGCGACGAGCAACTCGGCGATAGTCAGGTCCGATGCCTGCATGTTCCGGGGATTGTCCATCTCGCGGAGCATCTGCTGGAAAATGAGCATGAAGATGCTTTCGCCGCGTTCGGACTGGAGCCGCTCGAATTCCTCGGCAGTCAGGTCGGCATGGACGAAATTCTTCGCGGCATAGTCGATGGCATCGAGCTGATAGTCCAGTTCCAGAACATCCTTCAGGGCCTGCTGGATGAAGCTCACGGCGCTGGCCCGGCGCTTGTCGGGGGCGGGGACGTCAACGTTCCCGGGTTTGACCATTTCGTAGAGCAGGGCGTCGTATTTCTCGAAAGTCCTGCCGAGGTCCTTGTAGTACGGCGAGTCGGCCACATGCACCGCGGCCACCAGATGCACCTTGACGCCGGCCTTGTTCTTGAAGGTTGCAATGGCCGTCTGGAGTTTCCCGCCGCCGTCGTTGTCGTCGAGAAAACGGATGAAGGACTCGGTTTTCCCGTCCGCCGCCCGAACGGTGACGTCGGCCGCCCGGACGGCGAGTGGTGGAAGGAGCCAGGCGAGGCTGATGATCGCGGCGTAACCGAAGCGACGAAGCGACGGAGCGATGGAGCGACGGAGGGGATTTCGCATGATGGGCAGCTCCCGTAAAGTCGAGCGGACGCCGGCGGCGACCGTATCGAACAGATGGAATTCTATCCGGTATGCGGCGGATGGCCAGAATTCACCGCGCGAATTCCGAGGCTCGTCATTCCCGATCCGCACATCCGCACCGGCCACCCACTGCTGACTGGCGACTACCAGCTACACATCACAGACACTGGCGGCGTGGCGGAGGGCGAGGACTTTGTCGGGCCAGGTGGGGATGAACTCCTGGGCCACGTAGCCGTCGTAGCCGATTTCGAGGATGGCCCGCATAATGGCCGGGTAGCTCAGTTCCTGGGTGCCGTCGAGTTCACCGCGGCCGGGGACACCGCCCGTGTGTATGTGGGCGATGTACTCCTTGTGCTGGCGGAGGCGGCGGATGATATCGCCGTCCATGATCTGTACATGATAGATGTCAAAAAGAAGTTTCATGTTGGGTGAACCGACGCGCTTGATCAGTTCGACGCAGAAATCGACGTGGTCGCCGAAGTAGCCGGGGTGGCCCTTCATGGGATGGGTGTTGTCGCGGCTGTTGAGGTGTTCGAGGCAGAGGTTGATCTTTTTCTGCTCGGCGTGGGCGATGACACTTTTCCAGAGATCGACGCAGTTCTTCGCGCCGGCCTCGTCGGTGATGCCGGGCTCGCGCATGCCGGTGAAGGTGATGACGTTCCTGCAATTGACGGCGGCGGCGAGGTCGATGCCGTCGTTGAGGGCCTTTTCACAGACGGCGTGATTGGCCGGGTTGAAAGGGCCTTTGGTGAAGCCGTGGCTGCCGACGAGGGAGACGGCCAGGCCAAGCTCGCGGATCGCGGGGTAGAACCTGGCGTCGATGCCTTCCATGGCGACCAGGCCGATGTCCTTGCAGTGTTTGGCCAGTTCGGGCACGGGCATGAACCCGTAGGTCCACCCCATGATGGACTGGTGGATGCGGTTGTTCCTGGTGCGGTAGTCGGGCTGGACAAGTTCCGCGGCGAAGGCGGCCGGGGGCGCGGCGAAAGCGGCGACGGTGGCAGCCTTGAGGAGAGAGCGGCGTGGGAGGTTTGTTGAGGTTGGCATGAGGGAAGTGTAGCAATCTCTATCGCTTGAGCCAATGCGCGTACTGCACCGGCAGCAGCGAAAGCGGCTTCTCAATGCCGAGGGTTTGCGCGGCGTGGAAGGGCCAATAGGGGTCGCGGAGCATTTCGCGGGCGAGCATGATGAGGTCGGCGTGGCCATCGGTCACGGCGTTGTCGGCCTGTTTGGGGTCGGAGATCATCCAGCCGACGGCGGTGGGGAGACCGGTTTCGCGGCGGATGCGGGCGGCGGTTGGGATCAGGAAGCCGGGGCCCCAGGGGATGCGCGTGAGGTCGGGGATGACGAAGCCGTGGCTGACGTCGATGAAGTCGAGGCCGGCGGATTTCAGGCGGCGGATGAGTTCGATGGACTCTTCGATGGTGATGCCGCCTGCGGTCCAGTCGGTGACGGACATGCGGACGGTGAGCGGCAGGCGCTCGGGCCAGACTTTGCGGACGGCCGCGAAGGTTTCCATGTGGAAGCGGGTGCGGTTGTCGAAGCTGCCGCCGTAGTTGTCGGAGCGGAAGTTGGAGAGGGGCGAGAAGAAACTGTGGGCGAGGTAGCCGTGGGCGAAGTGGAGTTCGAGCCACTCGACACCGGCGGCCAGGGCGCGGCGGGCGGCGTCGGCGAACGCGTGCTGGATGCGCTGGATGTCGGGGATGGTCAGGGCACGCGGGGTCATGGGAAGATTGGCGCCGAAGGGAACAGGCGACGGGCCGAGGATTTCCCAGGCGCCTTCGTGGGGTTCGAGGTGGTCGTCGCCATCCCAGGGGCGATTGGCGCTGGCCTTGCGGCCGGCGTGGGCAATCTGCAGGCCGGGCACCGCGCCGTACTCCTTTAGAAATCGTGTGATGCGAGAAAGTGGCTCAACGTAGTCATCCGACCAGATGTCGAGGTCGCCGGGCGTGATGCGGCCTTCAGGCGAGACACTCGTGGCTTCAATGACGATGAGCCCCGCGCCACCGACGGCGCGCGAGCCGAGATGGACGAGGTGCCAGTCGGTGGGGAAGCCCTCGGCGGCCGAGTATTGGCACATTGGGGCGACAGCGATGCGGTTGCGGAGGGTGACGTCCTTCAGGCGGAACGGATCAAACAGGGCGGGCATGGGGAGAGTCCTTTCGGTTGGGGGACATTATGCGCCGATGAGACGAAGATGCCACGGCCCGAGTGGGGACTCGGGCCGTGGCACCGGGACATGTTCGCGAGCTGAAGTACCAGACGATGCTCATCTCAGACCGGCCAGGGAGGACGCTGGCCCTACTTGACGACGGGCTTGAGGATCATGTTCCGATAGCTCACGCCGGTGTGGTCGCCCTGGAGATAGATCGGGCCGGGGCGGAGCTGGTCGGACCAGAGCGCGCCGCCGGTGCAGCCGAGCACCGGCTGGTTGTCGATGATTTTTTTGCCGTTGAGGATCACGGTGACGTGGCGATCCACCAGCGTGATGTCGATGGTCTGCCACTCGCCGGCGGGCTTTTCGACGGCTTCGGTCGGCTTGATGCGGCTGTACAGGCCGCCCATATTGTGCGAATCAGCGGGGCGGCCGAAGGTGTCGGCGATCTGAATCTCATCGATGCCGCGAAGGTAAATGCCGCTGTTGCCGCCCTTGGGGACGTTGACGTCGGTGGTGATATTGAAGTCCTCGAATTCGCGGTCGGTGCGCAGGTTGCCGTAGTTCTTGTGCTTGCCGGGCTCCTGCACGGGGTTGTTGGTCAACACGCCATCGACGACGCTCCAGCCATTGGCCGCGCCTTGCTCGACGAGCCTCCAGCCTTCGAGATCCTTGCCGTTGAAGAGTTTGATCGGCTCGCCGAACTTCACGTTCGACAAGTCGGGCGCGGGCGGCAGGGGCGGCGTCCGTTTGCCGGTGAAGGTGTTCTTGTCGAACTCGGGTTTGTCGTCGTTGCTCTTGACGGTGGTCGCGGTCAGAACATCGCCCTGAACCCTGGCGGTGATGGTCTCGGTGGTGACAACCTTGATGGTCTTGCCGTCGGCGCCCTTCTTGTCGCTGCGGTGCAGGCGGGTGACGATGAGCGTATCGCCGTCGATCTTCGCGCTCTCGGTCGGCACGACACTGCCGGCATACCAGAGGATGCTGGCCGAGAGTTTGCCGTCTTTCTCGACGACACCAAGCCAGCCGGGGCCATTGCCGGGGAGGACCAGGGCCCAGTTGCCGATGAAGGGGTTGCTGTCGGCCGCGGATGCGGGGACGGCGACCACGAGCATGGCCGCGAGCAGGAATGCAAGACGAGTGGAGAGACTGTGGATGTTCATGCTTCCTCGATAGATACCGGTGCCCCGTGGATGAATTCCAGCGGCCGGCCGGGGTGACGGGGCACTGCGCATCATGGCCGGGCGGTTCGCGATCGGCGAACATCGTTCTTACTGCGTACCGGCGTATGTGTTTAGCGACGTGGAGGTTGTTGCTGGCACAATCGTCTGGGCCGCGGCATAATCGACCGCACGGCCTGAAAATTGTTGACAAACGGCCCCCCGCGATGGGAGTATACAGGGGTTAAGACTATCCGGCTGCCGGAGTGGTGTGGAGCCTGTTCAGGCTACCCCCTTTCCGGTGGACCACCATGATTCCTCTGGAGACCACACCATGACTGCCACTCGTATCTCGAGTTTTGTCGTTCTGCTGGGAAGTGTTCTTCTCGCTCTTGATGCCTTGGGACAGCAGCAAAAGACTCAGTATCCACCCCAGCCGACACCGACCGCGGCCAAGGCCGTGGCGGACAGACTAGCCAAGGCCAGGGCGGACGTTGCCAAAGCCCAGGCCGCGGCCGGGCAGGTGGCTGCGAAGATTCGCCAGAACGCCGAGGCCAGCACCGATTGGCAGACGGCCCTCGCGGAACAGAAGCAGGCACAGGCGGATGCGGATGCCGCGCGCACCCGCGTGGTTGATGCGGTCCACGCATCGGCCGCCTATAAACAGGCGGCCGTGGCCAAGAAGACCGCGGACGCTTCGCTGGCGCAACTGCGGGCCGACAATGCCAGTTCAGAGGACATCATCGCCGGCGCCACCAAGGCGATGGAAACCGGGGCCGCGCTGAGCAAGATGGAGGCCGAGGCGCTCGGCGCCGATGCCAAGTTCATCGAGGCCAAGCGGAAACTCGCCGAGGCCAATGCCAAGGTTGCCGAACTGACAAAGAAGTGTGACGAGGTGGTCAAGGCTGACCCCGACTGGCAGAAGGCCCGGAAGGACGTGGACGCGGCTGAGGCTGCCAAGGCCGTAGTCGATAAGGAAATGGCCGTCGCCCAGGCCCAGGATGCCCAGGCGCTGAAGCAGTGGCAGCAGCAGTGTGCCCAGATCGACCAGCAGAACCGGAACCAAGCCGCTCAGAACAACAACAACTACAACAATACCAACAACAATACCAACAACAATAACCGCCGGCGTTGAAGCTGGCATACTGGACTCCCATATCCACTTCCGGGTGCTAGAATACGCGGAGTATGCCGACCGGCCGCGTGTTCAATATCCAGCGATATTCCCTTCACGATGGACCGGGAATCCGGACGACCGTGTTTCTCAAGGGATGTCCCCTGCGCTGCTGGTGGTGCCATAATCCCGAAAGTCAGGATCCCCGCGTGGAAATCGTCTACGTGGCCGGCCGCTGCACACGGTGCGGCTCCTGCCGCACCGTCTGCCCGCTGCACAACCCCGTCTTGGACCGCGCCACCGACCCGGACGCCGACCGCTGCCTCCGCTGCGGGCAATGCGTAGATGCCTGCCCCAGCGACGCCCGCCAATATCTCGGCCGGGAAACCAGCGTCGAGCTACTGCTCGCCGAAGTCATCAGGGATGAGGTCTTCTGGGATGAATCCGGCGGCGGCGTGACGATCTCCGGCGGCGAGCCCTTGGTGCAGAGCGAGTTCGTCCTGGAACTGCTCATGGCGCTCCACCGCCGCGGGATACACACGGCCGTCGATACGTCGGGCTTCGCGCCGGGCGAGGCGCTGCTCGCCACGGCGCCGTTCACCAATCTCTATCTCTACGACATCAAACTGCTCGACGCGCGCCTCCACGAACTCTACACCGGCGTCCCCAACCGCCTGATCCTCGACAACCTCGCCGCACTCGCTCGGGTACACGACAACATCTGGATCCGCGTCCCCATTATACCCGGCGTCAACGACGCTCCCGAGGAACTGGCGGCCATCGCCCGCCTGGCCCGCTCCCTTCCGTCCGTAAAACAGGTGAACCTGCTTCCTTACCACAACACCGCGTGCCACAAGTTTGCCCGCCTCGGACAAAGCTGCCGCCTTCCGGACGTGAAAACGCCGGGCGAATCGGAAATGCAGGCCGCAGCCCGGCCATTTGAAGAACTCGGTCTGCTGACATTTTCAGGTGGATGAAACATGACTCTCCGCACCGCTGAACTTCGCCGCCAGAGCCTCGAAGCCCGCCCCTCGATCTCGGCCGAGCGAGCCCTGCTCGTCACCGAGTTCCACCAGCAGAACCAGGGACTCTACTCTGTTCCCGTGATGCGCGCCCGCAACTTCCTCAACCTCTGCGAGAGGAAGAGCATCTGGATCGGCGAAGGTGAACTGATCGTCGGCGAACGCGGGCCGTATCCCAAGTCCGTTCCGACCTATCCCGAACTCACCTGCCACAGCGTCGAGGATCTGCGCATCCTCAACAGCCGTCCCAAGACCAGCTACGCCGTTTCCGACAGCACGATTAGGGCATATGAAGAAAAGGTGATCCCCTATTGGCGTGGCCGCAGCCTGCGTGACCGTATGTTCGCTGTCCTGCCGCAAGACTGGCAGGAAGCCTATGAGAGCGGCATATTCACCGAGTTCATGGAACAGCGCGCCCCCGGCCATACCGTGCTGGACGACAAGATCTACCGCAAGGGCATGCGTGACTTCAAGGCCGACATTGCCGCGGCCATCGCCAGACTCGACTGCCTCCATGATCCCGAAGCGTTCGCCAAACGCGAGCAACTCACGGCCATGGACATCTCGGCCGACGCGGTGATCGTGTTTGCCAAGCGCCACGCGGATCTCGCCCACAAACTCGCGGCCGACGAAGCCGACGCCGACCGCAAGGCCGATCTGCTGCGCATCGCCGAGGTTTGCTCGCACGTGCCCGAATTCGCTCCGCGCGATCTTCAGGAAGCGCTGCAGTATTACTGGTTCTGTCACCTCGCCGTCGTCACCGAACTCAACGGCTGGGATTCCTTCTCGCCCG
>JBEKVL010000134.1:0-10562 GCA_049514055.1 Tepidisphaeraceae bacterium
CCTTCGCCCTATTGAATCGTCGCAAACCCCGGTTTTTTCTTCCGGAATGCCCGTGTAACCTATCGGTACTGCTTTCGCGCAGCGCGGCGCAGCGCGAAATGCGGTTCCACGCTGTGGGGGTGTGATTTGTGAAAATGGAAATTCTGTCGGGCGCGCAGCGCGCGGGCGCAGCGCAAACCGCGGGAATGCCGGGGGAAGCCGAGATCAGGCGGGACAATGGCGGATGGGACCGTGGCCCACGAGGAGGCACAAAGGGACGCGAAGACAGGCGGATTGACCGCGGATAACCGGATATTCGGGATAAGAGCGGTGGATCGCGCCTCTTCCTCATCCGCGGCGGTTCACTTTCCGGGGGCAGGAGGAACGGCATCATCTGGAGAATGTCTTATGACCCTCCTTTTGGACTCCCTTTTGTTGGGCTCAGGACGCAGCGTGTTGCAGGAATCGCAAACTGTCCTTCAACACCACACGCACATCCGGGCGAACGTGCTTGGCCCACGGGGGTTGTGTTTCACCGCGAAACGATGCAAATTTCGCCAGCCCGTAGCCCAGCATGTGCTGATCCAGGTATCCGTGGCGTCCTATGCTCCAGCCGGCCACCAGGCCTTGCGACCAGCCGCGGTCGCGGATCGTCGCGTTGGCGGTGAACACGCCCAGCCCCACAAACACCGTGAGCAGATCCGTCAGCGGTTCGTGATCGTGTTCGTCGGAACTGATGCGGCCCTCGCCAAGCAGGATTTCATGGGCGATCTCGTGGGCCAGTGTCGCCACCAGCCTGAGCGGGTCCGCCAGTTGCGATGCCTCGAGGCCGACCCGGGATCGCTTGGGATCCTTGCCGCCGGGTGTGCCCTGCTGGATATATAAGCCGTCTGCGCCGGCAAGTCCCTTGCCGCCCGCGCCCGTGAGCAAGGGGTGGTTCCCCTGCGAGTACATGAACAGCTCAAACCGTTCGGGATTCACGCCCATGTAGCCCGCGACGCGATTCAGCATCACTTGGGCATCTTCGGGCGTGGCGTCGTAGCGGTCGGGAAAGAACTCGGGTGTGGGCAGGACCACTGTCTGCTTTCGCGGCCGGTCCTGCCCCAACTGCGCCTCCAGCCAGCGAAAGCGAAAGTCGATCCATTGCTGCTCATCGGCAGCGATTGGACACGATGGCTTTGAATTGAAACAGTTCCACATGGCACACCAAACGTGGTCCCATTGTCGAAGCAGGGAGCCAAAGACGCAAGATGTGGTGCTCCGCCAATTTGTGATGTGGCTTGCCTGCCCGGTGCGGGCCGGATAATCTACGCTCATGCCTTGCGACGATTGCAATTCGCATCAGAGCGGCACGGACAAGGACCGGCCGCACTACCCTGGCTGGCTGCCGGGCGATCCTGTTCATGCGGAAGAAGAGGACGACGGGGCGGATTCGCCAATGTCGGAGTTATGCACCGTGCCCGCGGCCGAGGCCCAGGCGATCCGCATCAAGTTGGAATCGCACGGGATTCCCAGCGAATTGGACGACGCCGACACGTCCGCCGACGCCTCATTGCAAGCCGCAAACCGAACCGAGTTCGTCTCCCAGACCGATTTGGAATCCGCCCGTACGGCCTTGGCCGAGCCCGACAAACCGGATGACCCGGACGACAAGATTGAGGATGAATATTACATCGACAAGTGGGTCTGTCCGCAATGCCATCACCCGGGACTGTATCTGGTGCCGCTGACGGCCGGCTTGCGCCGTGTCCGTAATGCGTTCTTTGTGATGCTGGCTTTGCCGTTTATCTTGCTGGTGCTGGAACTTGTTATTCCGAGCAGAACGTTTTGGGAGCCGATCGAGGGCGTCATCTTTCCCGAGGTCGCAAGCGCCTGGCTTCTGGTGTGTTTCACAATGGTCTGCGTGCTTTGCGGCGCGCGTCGCAATAGGCGATGTCTGGAATGCGGATGGGAACTGCACCCTGGATCCGCCACGGCGACGCGCGAATCAATCGAGTCAACCACAAGTTCGGAGCCAGACAGCGCGCCATAAGGAACCCGGTGTCGAAGCGTTATCGTCGGCGA
Source organism: Tepidisphaeraceae bacterium (assembly GCA_049514055.1). Lineage (GTDB taxonomy): Bacteria > Planctomycetota > Phycisphaerae > Tepidisphaerales > Tepidisphaeraceae > JANYKD01. The sequence continues at coordinate 2,044 of JBEKVL010000134.1, forward strand.
GGCAACGGCCGCACAGAACCTCAGCCATCCCCTAGTCGCCGTTGTTCCTCACCACCAGAAATCTACCCGGAGAACCAGAGACGCCCGCACCCAAATGCGGCCGAGGACGGCTACGCTCCCAAGCAAGCATCGGAGCGGCACTTTCCCTATAATGAGTCGGAACGAATGCAGACGCTCACCGATATCCTCGGTCCCGGCGGCGCGATTGCGCGGCGCATGTCGGACAAATACGAGTTCCGGCCGCAGCAGCTTGAAATGGCGGCGGCGGTCGAGGAGGCCCTGCATGCGCCGCACCATCTCATTGTCGAGGCCGGCACGGGCGTTGGGAAATCATTTGCATATCTGCTGCCGGCGATCGATTTTGCGGTCAAACGTCACAAGCGCGTGGTCATCTCCACGCACACGATTGGGTTGCAGGAACAACTCATCCACAAAGATATCCCGCTGTTGCAGGCGGTGTATCCCGACGAATTCGTGGCCGTGCTGGTGAAGGGTCGCGGAAACTATTTGTGCAAACGGCGTCTGGAGCAGGCGTGGTCGAAGATGAATTCGCTGTTCGACCAGGAGCGGCAGATGGACTCGCTCGAGCAGATCGAGACCTGGTCGCAGAACACGACGGATGGGTCGCTGTCGGATCTGCCGATCGCGCCGGAGGGGTCGGTGTGGGACCGGGTCGCGGCCGAGGCGGGGAACTGCCTGGGGAAGAACTGCCCTCACTACAATGGCTGTTTCTGGCAGGCGGCCAAGCGGCGGATGCAGGGTGGGAAGATTCTTATTGTCAACCACGCGCTGTTCTTCTCGGATCTGGCGCTGCGGATGGCCGGGGTGAATTATCTGCCCAAGTACGACGCGGTGATTCTCGACGAGGCGCACACGCTGGAGGATGTGGCGGGCGAGCATTTCGGGCTGCGCGTGTCGCAGTCGTCGCTGCACTATCAGCTCCGTACGCTGTACGACCCGAAGAAGGGCAAGGGGTTGCTGAGCGTGCAGGGCAAGGAGGCGAGCAGCGCGATCGTGGCGGTGGAGGAGTTGCACGAGCGCGTCGATCTGTTTTTTCAGCGGTGCCTGGAATGGCAGCGGACGTATGGCCGGGCCAATGGGCGGATTTTTGAAGGCGGTTGGGTGGAGAACGATCTGACACCGGGGCTGATGGAATTGGGCAAGCACCTCAAATCGCTGGTGGCGACGCTGACGGATGAGGCGGAGGTGAGCGAACTAACTTCGGTGATGGCGAAGGTCGGCACGGCGGCGGCGGCGTTGGATGCGATCATCCAACAGGAAGCGGAGGAGACGGTTTACTGGATCGACACGGCGTCGCGGATGCCCAACCGGACCAGCCTGCACGCGGCCCCGATCTGCGTGGCGAGCGGGCTGAAGATGCACCTGTTCGACAAGTGTCCGAGCGTAGTGCTGACGAGCGCGACGCTGTGTACGTCGCGGAGTGGAGCCGGCGCGTTGCGTGCCCCGCGGGGGCAAACGCACGGGCGAGACGCCCGTGCCACAGGCGGCTCGGCAAGTCGGACGCAACCTGACACACCAGCACCTCGTGGCACGGGCGTCCCGCCCGTGGTTCCGCCCGCAGCGGCTGCTCGTGGCACTGGGATCTCGCCAGTGCGGAGTGATCTGGGCGCGGCACCGGAGGCCCCGCAGGGGCAAACGCATGGGCGAGACGCCCATGCCACGGAGGGCTTGGCACCTTGGACACACCCTGACACACCAGCACCTCGTGGCACGGGCGTCCCGCCCGTGGTTTCGCTTGCGGCACCAGGAGAAGTCGAGAAACGTCAAGGCGCGTACCTGCCGCATTGGTCGGAACTCGGCTCCGTTTATCACATCGTGTTCCGTCTGGCCGATGCAATGCCCATGCAGGTTCTCCGCGACTGGGCCGCCGAGCGCGAGGAGATTCCGCAGCGCGCGGAGCAGGCCAACCGGCCGATGACCAAGAACGAGATCGAGAGGCTGACCGAACTCTACTCCGACCGCATCGCGGCCTACCTCGACAGGGGTATGGGCGAGTGTGTGCTCGCGCGGCCCGAACTCGCGGGGCTGGTCGCGGATGCCATGCGCCACTTCGATGGGCAAAGATACGATCTGCTGGCCTGGTGCGTGATGCCGAACCATGTCCACTGCGTGATCCACCCGCGCGGAAGGTTCACGCTCGCGGGCATTCTTCATTCGTGGAAGTCGTTCACGTCGCACGGCATCGGGAAGATGCTTGGGCGCCAGAGCGCGCTGTGGCAGGCCGAATCGTACGATCACATCATTCGCGATGATGAAGAACTCCAGCGTACGATCGAGTATGTCTGGGCCAATCCTGACCGCGCGGGAATCGCGGGACATGAGTGGCGACAGAAATGCGACGAAACGATTCGGGCATTCGTTCGAGGAGAACTTGGCGCGGCACCGGATGCCCCGCGGGGGCAAACGCATGGGCGAGACGCCCATGCCACGGGGGACTTGGCACCTCGGACACAACCTGGCACACCAGCAGCCCGTGGCACGGGCGTCCGGCCCGTGTCTCCGCCTGCGGCGTCCGCTCGTGGCGCGAGTCTCGCACCCGGGCAACCCGCCGACCCGCGTTTCGCCTACGTCCGCTCGCGGCTGGGCATTGAGGACGGCGGGGAACTGGCCCTCGAATCACCGTTTGACTATCCAACGCAAGCCACGCTGTACATCGAAACCGGGCTGCCGGAGCCGAACGATCCGCTGTTCTTGTCGGCGGCGGCCAAGCGAATTTTGCACTACATCACGCTGACCCATGGCGGGGCGTTCGTGCTGTTCACGAGTTTCTCGATGCTCAAGCAGGCCGCCGGTCTGCTGCGGGATGAGCTGCGCGAGATGGGCCTGCCCGTGCTGGTGCAGGGCGAAGGTCCGCCGGTGCGGCGGCTGCTCGACCAGTTCCGCAATACACCCAATGCCGTCCTCTTCGGCACCAACAGTTTCTGGCAGGGCATCGACGTGCAGGGGGAACAACTGCGTAACGTCATCATCGTCAAGCTGCCATTTGCCGTTCCGGACGAGCCGGTGGTCGAGGCCCGGCTCGAGGCCATCAAGCGGAGCGGCGGCAATCCGTTCATGGAATACTCGGTTCCCGAGGCCATCATCAAACTGAAGCAGGGCTTCGGCCGGCTGATCCGCAGCCGCGCGGACAAGGGCATTGTCGCCATCCTCGACAGCCGCGTGACAACCAAGCGCTATGGCCGGATGTTTATTGACGCGCTGCCGCCGTGCCGGAGGGTCGAGGTGCGTGGAAGAACCGCGGAATAGCGCGGTGAATGCACCATGACCGCGCACGTCTTGATTGGCGTGCGGTATATCCCGCAGGAGTTGATTCATGAGAAACACGCTGGTCGTCCTCGGCATTGCCATCCTGATCCTCGCCCCGCGCGGATTCTGCGCCGACGACATCGTCATCGCCGACTTCGAAGGCGACACCTACGGCGACTGGACCGTCGAAGGCACCGCCTTCGGCAAAGGCCCCGCCCATGGAACGCTGCCCGGCCAGATGCCGGTGTCGGGCTTCGCCGGTAAAGGCCTGGTCAACTCCTTCAACGGCGGCGACGACAGCACGGGCACGCTCACTTCGCCCGCGTTCACCATCTCCCGCAAGTACCTCACGTTCCTCATCGGCGGCGGCGGCTTCCCCGGCAAGACGTGCATGAATCTGCTCATCGACGGCAAGGTCGTCCGCACCGCCACCGGACCCAACACCCAGCCCGGTGGCTCGGAAGCACTTGAGCCCGCGTCGTGGGATGTGCAGGATCTGGCCGGAAAATCAGCACGAATACAGATCGTCGATGCGGCCACCGGCGGCTGGGGCCATATCAATGTCGACGAGATCGTCCTCTCCGACACTCGGCCGGCAACCGTCCTGACCAACCCCATCCTGCGCCTCACGGCCGACAAACAGTACCTGCACCTGCCCGTGCGGAACGGCGCGAAGCTACGTCATGTGAAGTTCGCCGTCGATGAGAAAACCGACCGCGAATTCACCATTGAACTGGCCGACGACAGACCCGACTGGTACGCGTTCATCGACATCACCGCATTCCGGGGCAGGTCGATCACGCTCACAGTCGACAAACTTCCCGACAGTTCCAAGGCGCTGTCGCTTGTCGACCAGAGCGACACGCTCAAGAATGCCGGCGACCTCTACGCCGAAGCCGGCCGCCCGCAGTTTCATTTCACCTCGCGCCGCGGCTGGCTCAACGACCCCAACGGCCTGGTCTTCTACAAAGGCAAGTGGCACCTATTCTATCAGCACAACCCCTTCGGTACACAATGGGGCAACATGCACTGGGGCCACGCGGACAGCGACGATCTCTTCCACTGGCGTGAGACCGGCGATGCGCTGGTCCCCGATTCCCTGGGCACGATGTTTTCCGGATCGGCCGTCGTCGATTGGAACAACACCAGCGGCTTCGGCCGCGGCAACGAAAAGCCGCTCGTGCTCATCTACACGGCCGCCGGCAATCCCTTCACGCAGTGCCTCGCCTATAGCGCGGATGCCGGCGCCACCTGGACCAAGTACGACAAGAACCCTGTTCTCAGGAACATCTCCGGCGGCAACCGCGACCCCAAGGTCTTCTGGCACAAGGCAACCAACCGCTGGATCATGGCGCTCTACGTCGGCATCAACGAAAAGCAGCCCGATGGCAAGAACAAGGAAGTCCACACCATCCACTTCCACTCCTCGGCCAATCTCAAGGAGTGGACATTCCTCAGCCGCCTCGACGGTTTCTTCGAGTGCCCCGATATCTTCGAATTGCCGGTCATCCGCTCGCCGGGTGAGTCGCGCTGGGTCATCTTCGCGGCCGATGGGGCGTATATGCTCGGCCAGTTCGACGGCACCAGGTTCATCCCCGAAACCCCCAAGCTACCAGGCCATTTTGGCGGCAACTCCTATGCTGCCCAGACCTACGCCGACGCGCCGGATGGCCGGCGAATCCTCATCGGCTGGATGTCGGGCGGCCAATTCCCCGGCATGCCGTTCAACCAGCAGATGTCGCTGCCGATGGAATTGTCCCTGCACAAGACGCCGGAAGGTCTGCGACTCTGCAAAGCACCTGTCGCCGAGTTGGACAAACTCGCGGGCAACGAACGTGTCATCAGGAATGTCACCGTCACCCCCGGCCGGAATCCATTGGCCGAGATCACGGGCGACACGCTCGACATCGTCGCGACCATCGAACCGGGCCAGGCCAAAAGCGTTGGCATGGACATCCGCGGCCAGCGCATCTCCTGGTCCAGCGCCGACTCGAAACTCCACATGCTTGGGAAATCGGCAAGTTGTCCGCTGTACGATGGCCGCCTGCAACTGCGGATTGTTGTCGATCGTGCTTCGATTGAGGTCTTTGCGGACAATGGCGCCGTCTACCTGCCGTTTTCGATCACCCTCAAGCCCGACGACCGCGGTATCGGCTTCTTCACTGAAGGGGGCGATGCGACGATACTCGGGATGAAGATCCGAACTCTGAAATCAGCGTGGCCGGCGGGGAAATAGTTGCTCGGTGTACCGGCTTCAGCCGGTCTTGGCTTGGCTTCAGACCGGCTGAAGCCGGTACACCAGACTGTCACACTCCAGTCAGTTCGCACTCCGACTTCCCCGCGAAATACTTCACCAGCGTCACCTCGTTGCCCTCTTCGTTGTATTTCATCTCATCCACGAGGCCACGGGCCAGCAGGATGCCGAAGCCCCCTTCGCGCAGGCCGCTCTTTTCGCGAAACTCCATGTGAGCCACCGGATCTTCGCCGTGGGCCGCGTGTGGAATATTGTTCGGGTCAAATCCCGGCCCGGTGTCGTGGATAGTGATCACGATCTTGTCGTTGTCGATGCGGTATGTCACCGTCACCACGCGCTCGATCTGCTTCTGGTGTCCCCACTCGATCGCGTTGGCCCCCAGTTCGCGCACGGCCATGGTGAGTTGCCTGGCCTTGTCTTCCGACAGGCCGCTGAAGAGGAACAACCCCGAGAGAAGCTGGTTCAGTTCGTCGAGATATCGCGTGTCGCTTTGCAGTTCGAAACGGATCTCGCCCTGCGCCCCGGAGTCTTCCACCTGCTCCCGCCAGCGCATGGCGTGGTCGATGGCGGCATAAAGCTGGTCGATCGAGAAGGGCTTGGTCAGGTAGAAATTCGCGCCCACCTTGAAGCCCTTCACCATGTCCCGGTGCTGGTCCCGCGCCGAGACAATCACCACCGGCGTCAGGTTCGTCTCCCGTTGCAGTTTGATCTCCTGGCAGATCGTGTAGCCCGACCGCCCGGGCAGCATGAGGTCGAGCAGGACGAGTTGGGGCCGATGCTGACGCACCCACTCGGTCACGCCGTACCCCTGGTTGATCACGGTCGGCTCGAAACCCCGCTGCCGGACGATCTCGGCCAGCAGTTCGCCCATGTAGGCCTCGTCTTCGACGATCAGGGCCTTTGGCATCATTGCGAAACCTCCGGAGAATACGCGGCCAACCGGCCGATCCACCATTCTTCCATGTCGGATGCCGCGGTTCAAGAAAAGAATCAGCGTAATATCAGCCACAGCCCCAGCAGGACGATCGACTGCAAGACCAGCGCCGCCGACGCCATGGCGATCATTGACGGCGCCCGGCGTTGCTGACGCAGCATGCGCTTGGTGCCGGCGCTGGCATGGTGCTGCACGCTGGCGATCAACAGGTTCGCGTCGAAGCGGCCAATGCCCAGTTCCTCAGCGCGGCTCAGCAGTTCCTCCCGGCAGGAATACCGCAATACACGCCCGTCGAGCCGCTGCCGCACTTCGTCGATGAAGACAATTTCCGCCACCCGGGTCGTGGGACAGACATTCTTGTCTGTCATCCGCAAATTCTTGTCTGTCATCCGCGAATTCTTGTCTGCTATCCGCAAATTCTTGCCTGTCATCCCCACAGGCTTGTCGGTCACCCTATGCACCACGGGGTATGACAGACATTCCTGTCTGTCATTTCTGTCGGCGACGCGAACCTCGCTGCCGGCCGGTACAGTTCCCGCCGCCAGTTTTCGCAACTCCCGCTGCATATCCGCCGGCCGGTGGCGCAGACGCCAGCGCAAGCGCCGCGCACGCCGACGGTATTCGTCGTTCGCCGCGTCCATGCTCGCGTCAAGATGTGCCCCAGTGGCTATCACTGCGTATAGTCTACCCGAAATACTTATTGGACGTTAGAAAAAACCGGCCAGTTCAACACCCCGCCAGATGACATCCGGCCGCTTATGCCGATAATCGGGCCTGCACTATGCTTGAGTGGATCAAACGACTTCTGTTTCTGCTGGCCGTCCTTCTGGTGGCGCTGCTGGCGCTGCTGGGCGTGGCCCTGCACTATCTGAACGGGCAACCATCCTATTATCGGACCTACAGTTGGACCCCCGAGCAGCGCGCGATCCTGAACCAACAGGCCGCCGACAAGTTTACCGCGATTCACAACCTCGCCGCCGCCGCCTGGGCGAGCGAGGTCCGCGCCGAAAATTCCCGGACAAAATCCACCCGGCCTGCCTCGGCGGCCATGGCCATCACGCTCAACCAGGAGCAGCTCAACGCATTCCTGGTCCACAATTTCAAGGCGGAGATGGATGTCTTCGTCACCAATTCCGGCGTCTTCCTCAAGGACGGCCGGATCATCCTCACCGGGCAACCGAGGGAATTCGACCTGGGTTATCTGCTCAGCGCGCACTTCGTGCCGCGGATCACCGGCGACGGCCGCTTCCAGCTCGACCTGGACAAGGTCCTGGCCGGCCGGCTCTCGCTGCCGCAGCCGCTGATCGACATGCAGATGAACCGCGCCCGCGCCCTGGTCCAGCGCCGCATGCCCGGCTGGCAGCGTTCGGCGACGATGGACGCCCAGGGCGCCTGCAACACCGCGTTTGTCGAGGCAACTCTGGCGCAAACGCTCGTCGCCAGTTTTGACCACAAATCAGGCCCGCCCGTGCTCTTCATGCCCGGTGAGAAGGGCAAGGCCCTGCCGCTGCGCCTGACCGCCATCCAGATCGACGACGGCCAGATCACTTTCACCGTCCGCCCCATGGACAAGAGCGAACGCGACGAACTGCGGCGCGGCCTCATCCCGGATCGGCCAATCCGATAGAAAAGCCCGCCCGGCGCGCCTAGACTCATCATTAAACTTGATTTGACTCCGCCGGGCACACCGTGTGACCGGCGCGTCGATGGCAGCCCGGGCGCCCGTTTCACGCACCGGGCGTTTCCCATAAGGAAGTATTGACATGAATCACAGAATCCTCTCGTTGACGCTGCTTGTCGCGGGAATGCTGGCCGGTTCGGTGCAGGCGGCCGATTACCAGGTTGATCCGGTGCATACCAGCCTGATCTACCGCATCAAGCATTTGCAGTCGTCCTACTCCTACGGCCGGTTCAACAAGGTCGGCGGAACGTTCTCCTACGACCCGGCCGCACCGGAGAAGACGGCCTATAACATGTCGGTCGAGTCCGCCGACATCGACAGCGGCAATCCCCAGCGCGATGCGCACCTCAAGAGCCCGGATTTCTTCAACGCCAAGCAGTTCC
>JBEKVL010000135.1:0-10559 GCA_049514055.1 Tepidisphaeraceae bacterium
GTTCGCCAGGCGGTCGGCCAGGGAGTTGTGGTGGCGCAGCCGGTGCTCGAAGCTCGTCTGCTCGAAGTCATGGAGCAGGAGTTGCGCCTGCTCGTAGAGCTGGCGCAACTCGGGATGCTTGACACGGTATTCCCCCTTCATCTGGCGGATGATCAGTTCGCTGTCGCCCCGGACCTGCAGCCGCGCCGCCCCGAGTTCCTTTGCCTTCTGAAGGCCCAGAATCAGGGCGCGATACTCGGCGGCATTATTCGTCGCCCGCCCGATGAACCGGCCGAGCGTCACCAACGGCGTTCCGTCGGTGGCGCGCAGAACCACGCCGATGCCTGCCGGACCCGGATTGCCCCGGCTGCCACCGTCGAATTCGATGGTGATCTGTTCGCGCATGGACTGCCCTTACCGCAGAACCGTAAAGATCGTATGAAGAGCCGGTGAACCTCACGCGGTGTATGGCTGTTTGCTCACGTCCGGAGTTCGCGCATCAGCGTTGAACCTCGAACGTGCCCTGTCACGCCGCGGGTCCGGACTCGGGCGCTCGTGTCGGTGGCGCCACAGGTTCGGCCGGAGTCTGGGCCTCGGTCGAGGTCGCGGCCTCGCTGGATTCGGGTGTGATGGACCGCATGATCGACACCGCGTCCACCTGCCGGGTCGTGATGGCACCGATGCCGCTGTCCTTGCCGCGGGGCTCGCGGCGCTCCCGCTTGATGATGGCCGCCTCGACGGGCAGTTCCTCGGGGATGTAGAGGATGCGGTGGCAATTCGGGCAAACCACGATCTCGTCGCGGGTGTGCAGGCGGTTGTAGATGTCCACGACAAGGCCCATGTGGCACGCGCCGCAGGAATACTCCTCGACGCGGCGGTTCGGACGCGTCACAGCGGCGAGCGCCTCGCCCTCATGGCGGTCGGCCAGGCGTTCAAACATATGCACGGCATTCGCAGGCAGCGCGTTGGCAGCGGCATCGCGATCCGGCTGAAGCCTGTCGATTTCGGCCTGAAGCTCGGAGAGCCTGCCGCTGAGCTGGTCGCGGGTTTCGTCGAGCTTCTTTGTTTCTCCGTCGAGCTGGGCGATCAGGTCGGCCAGCTCCTTCTGCGATTTCTCGACCTGGCCCATTACACCGAGCGCTTCGTCCTCAAACTTGTTCTTGTCTATCTTACCGGTATTGATCTCGGTAAGAAACGTCTGGTATTCCTTGTGGCTCTTGGCGTTCTGCTGCTGGCCGCGGAGCTTTTCGATGTGGGCTTCGCGGGTCTTGATCTCAAGATCGAGCTGGGTGTATCGGGATTGATTCTGCCGGACCTGCGCCTGTGCGGCGCCAACTCTCTCCGTCAAATCCTTGACGCGTCTCTCGAGCAACCGGACGCTGCGCGATGCACCATCCAGATTGCCCTGCGCCTCTCGCAGTTTCCTTTCCGCGTCAAACAACTTCACCAAGGCGACGTTCGTGGGACCCATCGAGTTCATCCTCGCAAGACAACAAACGCTACACCATGCAGGCCCGAAATCGGGCCAGCAGGATGCAAGACCGCTTATTATGCCGATTCGCACGCGGTTGGAAAGGGGTATTCCGGACAGAACAGGCCAGATCTGCTGCAACATCCTGTCCAGACGCCAGTTAGGATCTTCGATCTACGCGACTTTGCCGGTGACTTTCACGTTGAAGACGGGTGTCGCAGAGTCGTTGGTGCTGATGGAGATAGCTCCGCTGCGCGTTCCGGCGGACGAGGTAACGACCTGCACGACGAAGTCCGTGGTCCAACCGGCGCCCAAAGCGAGCATCGCCGGCTTGCCCACCAGGGCAAAGCCCGGCGGCAGGGCAATGCGGGAAATGGCCAGCGGCATGGCGCCGGTGTTCTTGATCCGGAAGGTGATCTTTGCGCCGGAAGACTTGAGCTTGGCGGTGCCGAAGCCGACTACCGTGGCATTGGACTGGATGGAAGTCAGAAGCGGGCCGGCAACGCGGTAGACGCGGATACGGGCGGCGGCGCCTGGACCGTCGTCGTTCAGAATCGTGCCCGTGGCGCTGGCCCGCGAGAGCGTCGCGCCGGGCTTGTTCAGGAAGACGGTAACCGAATCCCGCATGGCGCTGGAAACAACCAGATCCGGGCGGCCATCGCCGTTGAAGTCGCCAGTGGCAATGTGTTCCGTGTCAAGACCTGTCCCCACGTTCAGCACGAACGGCACCAGCGTGGTGATGCTCGACGCGCCCGCTTTGGTACGATTGATGAAGACCGAGATGGAATCCTGCGTTTGGACGACGTTGCCGGAGAGGTCGAGCGTGCGATTGGAGTTGACAGTGGCGACGTCGGGCCGGCCATCGCCGTCAAAGTCGGCGACGACGAGGTCGCGGGCCGCACCGGCCGCAAGGTGGTTGGCAGAATCGGCCGTCAGCGAAAGATCCCCCTGCGCCGAGACTGAGCCGAGGCCGAAAGCGAGTTGGCCGGGCGCGCCGGGATTGCCGGTGAGAATCGCGGCCACCGCCACATCGGGATGCCCGTCGGCGTTGAAATCAGCCACAGCGGCGGCCGATGGCATGTCGGGCGTGGTCAACTTCGGTTGCATGGCGAAACTGGCGTTCAGCGTGGATGGCGTGGTGGTGTTGATGAACGGGACAACGCTGTCGTTGCCCTGTTCGACGACGACCAGATCGGTCAGGCCATCGCCGTTTAGGTCGGCGGCCTTGATGTCCGTCGGATGCAACAGGGTCTGGGGCGACGGATCGAACTTCTGCCGCGGCGTGAATGATGCTGTGGCGGAACCGTCGGTCGTCAGGTTGACGAAGACTGCGACATAGCCGTTGACGGCGCCGGCGGAACCCAGCGGGTCGCCGATGGTGGCGATGTCGGGTTTGCCGTCCTTGTTGAAGTCGGCGATGGCGACCGCCGCGGGGCGTTCAACCGGAGAGAGTGTCAACGGCACGGCAAACGTCGGGACCGTGGAGCCAGGCACGGTGGTGTTGATGAGGACGGCCAGCTCGTTGGAGCCGGTGCAGGCGACCACAATGTCGGGCAGGCCGTCGGCATTGAGATCGCCGACGGCCAGTCCATGCGGATCCGCCGGGGTGGAGATCATCGCAGGCGGCGCAAAGCTGGGCGAGGTGGCGCCCTTGTCCGTGGTGTTGATGAGGATCGAGAGGGTGTTGTTCGACGGGCTGGCGACGATGAGGTCGGGCCGGCCATCGTGGTTGACGTCGGCCACGGCGACGTCGTCCGGAGAAACGCCGGCGGTGAAGTCGGAGCCGGAACCCAGCGGTGCGGCGAGCGGATCGGTGACGACCTTGGAGAGGGTGACGGTGAGAGTCTTGTTCGGCTCAACCGCGGTGTTGCCCCTGACCGGAACGGAGATGGTCGCGGTGGTCTTGCCGGCGGGAATGGTCAGCGTGCCGGAAACGGCGGTGTAGTCGGTTCCGGCGAGGGCGCTGCCGTTGTGGGTGGCGTATGAGGCGGTGACGGCGGGTTTGGTGTCACCGGAACGGGTGACGGTGAAGACGAGGTTGCGCGTGCCGGAGTTGCCCTCGATGATGGCCGCGTCGGCAATAGCCAACGAGACCGCAAGGAGGCGGCGATGCTCGAGGGATTCGATTGTCGGACGCTGTCGGTCGCGACGTGGAGACACGGCGGCTCCTTTTCAGAGTATCTCTCTATGATACTTGATCGTCGCGGCGACGGGGGAACATGAGCGAAACCGGCTCACGGCTTCTGGCTCAGGAACACAAAGCACCCGCGTTTGTTTCCCACGATGAAATCGGCAATTCCGTCGCCGTTGAGATCATGCGCGACCACTTGCGTGCCCACGCCCGATTCCTTGTCCACCAGGTGGGGAATCCAGGAAACGCTCTTGTCCGGATTACGCTTGAGCTGGAACCAGTACAGCACCGGGTCGGCCATCGGATCCACATCGCCCTTGGGGCCATGAGCCCACCAGCGCTTGCCCGTGACGATGTCCTTCAGGCCATCGCCATCGACATCAACCAGATCCATGGCGTGCGCCTGCGAGAACTTCACTCCCGCCGTCGAGCCGACGCCCTCGCCCGTCTTGGGATCGAGGATGATGTTCTGTTGGAAGGATATCTCGCCCTTTTCGTTGCGAACCTGCTTCCACCAGACGATGCCGTTGTTGTGGCAGTGCCAGGCCGTGATCACGTCGTTCAGGCCGTCACCATCGACGTCATAGACCCACATCTGCGCCCCGGCCTCCGCGAACTTGAACTGGTGGAACTTCCAGGTCTCGCCCTCGGCCAGCGGCTTGCCGGGGTTCTCGCGCCAGCCGGCCGATTCGATGATGTCCATCCTTCCGTGGCCCGCGATGTCGCCGTAGCCGTACCCGTGGGTATAACGCTGCCACAACCCCTTCTTGGTGATCGGTACGAAGGTCCACTGCTTGGTCGCGTCCGTGTAGTCCGGCCGGGCGTAGCCCAGGAAACCACCCGTGTGGAACAACCCCTGCGGCTTGCCGGTGCCGTCAATATCCGCCAGCCCCTGCGATTCATTGTCCGCCGACGGAAAGGCGATGATCTTCTTCCATTCCCCGTCCACATTGGCGCCGGGATTCAGATAGACGATCGCGGCCGTCCCCGGGTGCCCGTAAACCAGCACGTCCGGATAGCCATCGCCGTTGAAGTCGTAGCAGAAGGTCAGGAAGTTGTCGGAATAGCCGTTGGGATCGAACGAACCCTCCTCCTTGTTGCCCGTTGGTTTGTAGATGAGATGTTTTTTCGTGAAGTCCGGTCCCTCATACCACCACGGCCCGATCACCACGTCCATCTTGCCGTCCTTGTTGAAGTCGGCGTAATTCGCGCCCTCGGCGTAGAACTTGTCGCTGAGAACGATCTTCTTCCAGGTGATTTCCTTCGGTGCCTGGGCGAACGCGGCGGCAGACGCCAGCACGATCGCGGCGGCAAAAATGGACTTGCGCATGGTTGGCTCCTTGGGTGCGGTAATCCGGCGGTGCCTCGCGCCGGACAGTCCGCCGCGAGGCTCCACAGTCAATTACCGATACGGGGCATGTTTGTTTGAACGCCCGGTGAGGCAATGGCGCTCACCGACCCGTCCGTCACATCGAATCCGCTCAGGTCTTCTGATCCAGCGGTGTTTTCCGGCATTTTCGCCGCCAGACAACCAGCGCCGCGATGCCGACCACCAACACGGCACACACGCCGATGAACGTGTAGCGCACCCAGCGACGCCGCTGAAACACCAATGTTGCTCTCTTGATGAGGCTGTTCTTCTGGTGGGCCGAGGCGAGTTCCCGCACCGGCACCTCGCGGGCATGAAGCTGCTGCGCCAGCTCGGCCATCAGGCCCACGACCTCCGGCCTCTCCGCCAGGTTCACCAGTTCAGCCGGGTCCGCCTGGTGGTCGTACAACTCCCTCGCCTGCGAGGCTCCGCGCCATTCCGTGTAGCGGTATCGTTCCGTGCGGATCGACCGGCCAATCATCTGCGCCTTGGGAAGACGCAACACCGTGTACGCCGGCCGATCCCACGCGGCGTCAGGGTTTGCCAGCAACGGCGTCAGGCTCCGGCCCATCAGCTTCGCATGCCGTGGCAGTCCGGCCATCTCGGCCACGGTCGGATAGACATCCAGCAGTTCCACCGGCCGGATGCACGGCTTTCCCCGGCCCGCGACGCCCGCACCGGCGACGATCAGCGGCACGCGGCACGATTCCTCGAACAGCGTCCGCTTGCCCCAGCAGGTGTTCTCCCCGAGTTGGAACCCGTTGTCGCCGAAGAGAACAACGACCGTGTTGTCCCACAACTTCTGCTCGTCGAGATAGTCCAGCACGAGCCCGACCTGCGCATCGACGAACGACACGGCCGCGTAATAGCCCAGCACGCACTGGCGCGCATCCTGGTCGTCGGCCGGCAGATTGTTAACCGACTCGTTGAACACGAACGGCGGCAACGACGACAGATACCCGGCCGGTGGCTTGGATACCAGGGGCATTTTCGACACGTCGTACTGGTCGAAATACTTTCGGGGCACATCCCAGGGAAGATGCGGCTTGCGGAATCCCAGGCCCATGAAGATTGGTTTGCCCTGTCCCAGATGCTCTTTCAGCAGGGTCACCGCCTCGCGTGCGGCCTGGCCGTCGCGGATCGCCTCGTCGGCCACATCCAGCCGATGCGACTCGCGAATCTCGCCGAGGCTGTGATCGCGCGCCTCGTCCGTCTCATGGACCGGCCAGTCGTTCAGGCGCAGCACATCCCAGCCGCCGGCGTCATCCGTGGCTCTGGTTCCCGGGCGATTGGGGTCGATATGCAACTCCGACCCGTGGAAGATCTTGCTGATTCCGATCGTGCGGTATCCGTTGCCCTGAAACAGCCGGTGCAGGAACGGCGGATCACCGGCTTGCGGCTTGTAGTTGAGTCCCTGTCCGAGCACGCCGGTCCCCTCGGGCGTCAGCCCGCTCATGAACGACGATCGCGACGGGTTGCAGATCGGCAACTGGCAGTAGGCGTGAACGAACCGCACGCCCCTGGCTGCCAGGCGATCGATGTTGGGCGACTTCACGACGCCGTCGCCGAAACACCCCAGCCGGCCGTTCAGGTCATCGCAGACGATCACGATGACGTTGAGCTTCCGCGCGGCGTCGTCCGCAGCCGCAGACAGGCTACGATTCGGCATCACCAGCAGGCCAAGCAAACTCAGGCAAATCGTGGAGGACCTTGTGCGCGTGCCACCGACCATGCGAACTCCTGACAAGAAATGTGATACGACCACCACGGACCATTCTACACAGTTACGCCGGACCAGTCATTTCGCCAGGATTGCCCGCAGATGACGTCCCGCTGCGTCAACCGGTTTGTCCGGGAGCCTTCCTACACCTCGGGCATTTTCCACGCCGGGGGTTTCATCCTGGCCGACCACCGCTGCCATTCCGCTTGGAGATCCCGCAACACCTCCGGATGCTGCGCGCTGAGGTCGTGGATTTCGGCCGGGTCATTGTCGAGGTCGAACAGGCCCTGGCCAAGCTCGCCATCGTCAACCCACTTCCAGTGAGCCTTGCGGATGGCCTTGCGTTCGCCGTAGCGCCAGCACAACATGTCGTGGGGTGAAGCGGGGTCTTCTCCGCTGAGGAAGGGCAACAGATCGACCCCATCGAGACCGTCGACCTTCACGCCCGCCAGCGCCAGAGCCGTCGGTGTGATATCCAGCGCCGAAACCGGCTTGTCGAACCGGGCGGGCTCGATCTTCACCGGCCAGCGGACGGCAAACGGTATGCGCACGCCGCCCTCGAACGTGGCCCCCTTGCCTCGGCGCAGACGCCCGTTGCGGGAGCCCTTCGCTCCTCCCGCGCCGCCATTGTCCGAGAGGAAGAACACCAGCGTCCTCTCCTCGATCCCGGAATCCCGCAGCCTGGCCATGATCCTTCCCACCCCGTCATCCATCGCGCCGATCATGGCCAGCATCGTGCGGCGGCCGGCTTCCGGCACGTCCTTGAAGCGGTCCAGGTACATCTGGGGCGGGTCGTCATACGGGCTGTGAACCGCGTTGAACGGCACGTAGAGAAAGAAGGACTCGTTCTGGTGCCGGTCGATGAACCCCTCGGCTTCCCGGGCGAGGGTGTCCGTGAGGTAGTCCGTGTCGTGTACCAGTTCTTCATCGCGGACCAGGGGCACGTCTCTATCCCTGGCCCGGGACTTGTCCCAGTACGACCTTGACCCGTCGGTGAATCCGAAGAACTCGTCGAAGCCCCTCGCATTCGGCCGGAACTGCGGCGCCTCCCCAAGATGCCACTTGCCGAACATGCCCGTCGCATAGCCGGCCGCTTGCAGACGTTCGGCCAGTGTGGGCACATCCGTCGGCAACCCGGCCGGCACGCCCTTGTGCCTGCCCGGCGGCGGGTTGAACTCGAAACCAGATCGATGTGGATACATGCCGGTAAGCAAACCCGCCCGCGAGGGGCCGCAGACCGGCGAACAGACATAGCCCGCGGAGAACCACGCGCCCGAGCCGGCCAGCGCGTCGATATTCGGCGTCCGCACATCCTTCGAGCACCCGGGATGGTAGCCGACGTCGCCGCAACCCAGATCGTCGGCAAGGATGACGACGATGTTGGAGGCGTCCTTCCGGACGGGATGATGCCTGTTCGCGAACGGCGCGCGGTGTTGCGGCCGCTGTTCCCAGCGCTGCCAGGTGCCGGCCGCGCCTGCCGCCGCGACCGCTCCGGCACACGTGCCCATGAACTGCCGTCGTGTCATGGCATGGATGCTACCCGGCGTTGCTCCGGAAGCAATCCAATAGACTACGATAAGTTGATGAAAAATATCTTGCGACTACATGGCGCTTTCATTGCACGTCTGCCGCGGCCGGGCGGTCCGGCGGATTCGGCCGGCCCGGACGTTATTGTTGCGGCTTGGGTGCCCGCGGGCTACCATGGCCTCGGCCAACGGGAATGCACGGCATGGCAAACGAAGGTCAGAAGATCGGCGCCTATGTGCTCGAGCAACGGCTCGGCGCGGGGGCTTTCGGCGAGGTCTGGCGGGCTCACCACGAACAGAGTGCGACGAAGCTCGCGGCCATCAAGATTGCCACGGAACCGTCCTATATTCAGAACCTCCGCCGGGAAGGGACAATGCTGCCGAAGTTGCATCATCCGGCCATCGTGGCGGCCGAGGTGCTCGATCCATTTGCCGACCCACCGTACCTTCTTATGGAGTATGTCCCCGGCATCAACCTGCGAACGCTCATGCAGCACGGGCCACTGGCCCCGGATATCACTGTGGCGCTCCTCGGCCGGGTTCTACAGGGGATCGCCTATGCGCACCGCCAAGGCGTGATCCATCGGGATCTGAAGCCCGAGAATATCCTGATCCGCGAGACCGGTGCCGTGCCGGGAACGGATGTCGAGGTATTCAAGACCGTGGGGATGGTGAAGATCACGGATTTCGGCCTGGGCCGGGCCGCCAGCATCGGGCTGGCGTCGATTCAGTATTCGGCCTCCCTGGCCGGGAACGATTCGCGCATCGTGGGGACGCCGGACTACATGGCCCCGGAGCAGCGCGAGAACCCCGACGCCGTGGATGCCCGGGCGGATCTCTATGCCTGCGGGGTGATGCTCTTTGAAATGCTCACCGGGCGGCGGCCGATAGGCATGACGCTGCCGAGCGAACTGAATCCGGCCACGCCGCGGCGGCTGGACGACGCGTTCCGCCGCGCCTGGGCGCGGGTGGAGCAGCGGTTCGCCTCGGCCGAGGAGTTCATGCGGGCCATCACTGACGAGCCGCTCAGGAAAGACCGCTTTACCAACTCGGTCGGCATGGAGTTCGTCCGCATCGCGGCCGGCGAATTCGTCATGGGCTCGCCCGCGGACGAGCCCGGGCGATTCGACGATGAGAAGCAGCATCCGGTGCGAATCAGCCGGCCGTTCTACATGCAGACAACACCGGTGACGCAGGGCCAGTGGAAGGCGGTCATGCAGGACAATCCGAGTTTCTTCAAGGCCCGCTGGCGGGCAATGGCGCTGTTTCGCAGGCTCCCCGACGACCTCCCGGTGGAACGGGTGTCGTCGGACGATGCCGTGCGGTTTTGTACCCGGCTGGCGGGGGTGGAAGACGGCAGGTTCCGCTATCGCCTGCCGACCGAGGCGGAGTGGGAATACGCCTGCCGGGCCGGTTCCACGGGAGCGTACGCCGGATCGGGAAACGTCGATGAGATGGGCTGGCACTCGGGTAATTCCCGCCAGATGACGCATCCCGTGGCCACCAAGGCGAGCAACGCCTGGGGCCTGTTCGACATGCACGGCAACGTCTGGGAATGGTGCTCGGATGTCTACGCGGATTACCCCGGCCGGCCGGTGGTCGATCCGCAGGGGCCGGATGATGGCGCATCTTTGGTGCTGCGCGGCGGTGCCTGGGACAGCAATCCGCGTCTGTGCCGCTCGGCGCTGCGGAACCGCTACACCGAGGATCTGCGGGATAAGAACGTGGGGTTCCGCGTAGTGGTGGACGCGGCGTGAAGTGCGGGAGCGACCTATGGGAATGGACGCTGTTGAACTGATCATGAACTGTGAGGAAGCCTTCGGGATCAGCATCCCCGACAATCCCGCGTCGAAGATCGTCACCGTCGGTGATCTCTACGACCTCATTCTGAAGCTGACGGCCGATCGTGCTGAGGGTCCGACGCGCACCAGCACCTCGGCCTTCTATCGCCTGCGGCAGGGACTGGTGGCCTGCGGCCATGATCGCGACCACATCCTGCCCACAAGCCAGCTCGAAGACTTGCTCCCTGCGGAACAACGAAAGGTTCTTTGGGCACAACTGGCCAAGGCCACGGGCATCAAATTGCCGGAATTGGTGCGGCCGATGTGGGTCTTTCGGGTGATCTACGCCCTTACTACCGTGGCCGGAATCGCGGTGTGGGCAGTCACCAGGCGATTCCTGTTCGGATTCCTCGCGGCCATGGGCACAATCTGCCTGACCGGCGTATGCACTGGCTCTCTATGACACAAACCATCAGTCTCTTCGCGGGCTGCGAAGAAATCAAGCCGCTTGCATGAGCGTTTTGGCGTTGGCGGAACGTGCTGCCAACACAGTGTTAATGGTTTCGCGGCCCCGATCCGTGA